>CAZHUR010000054.1:2665-10434 GCA_964535395.1 uncultured Acidimicrobiales bacterium | reverse complement strand
TCGGTGAAGTGCAGAAGGCGCTCTTGCCAGATCGCTGGTGAGTCGTAGCTGCCAGCCAAGAAGCCTGGAGGAAGGTTGAGAAGGCCACCTCCGATAGCGACGACGCTGAGAAGCATGAGCGGAACGGTGATGCGCTTTCCAGACTCGTGTGGATGGCCGTGACCACGGAACTCGCCAAAGAAGGTCAGATAGATGACTCGGGTCATGTAGGCGCCGGTGAGTGCCGCGCCGATAAGACCCATGATGAGCATCAAGTCGTACGTACCGTTCGACGAGTTGAGGTCCGCTACTCCAAGACCGCCCGTACCGACCAAGATTTCGTCCTTCGACCAGAAGCCAGCTGTTGGGAACACGCCCGCAAGCGCGATCGAACAGATGAGGAACGTCTTGTAGGTGGTCGGCATCTCCTTTCGAAGACCGCCCATATCGGTCTTCATGTTGAAGCTGTGGACCGAGTGGGCAACCGAACCGGAACCGAGGAAGAGACCGGCCTTGAAGAAGGCGTGGGTGAAGAGATGGAAGATCGCAGCGGTCCATGCACCGACGCCGAGCGCCATGACCATGTAACCGAGCTGTGACACCGTTGAATACGCGAGCACCTTCTTGATGTCGTCCTGCACGAATGCGAGCAGGCCACCAAACACGACCGTGATCGCTCCGATCAGCGCAAGACCGTTGATCGAGGAACCTTCGATGTTGTAGCCGATGTAGAAGACCGGGTAGAGGCGGGCGATCAAGAACACACCTGCAACAACGAGCGTCGCTGCGTGAATGAGCGCTGAGACCGGGGTGGGACCCGCCATCGCGTCCGGCAGCCACGTGTGCAACACGAACTGACCGGACTTGGACATGACCGCGGCTGTGAGCGAGATCGCGGCCCATGTGAGAGCGGTCTGGCTGATCTCTCCAGCGAGCGCCCGCTCGTTGATCTCAATGACGTCGAAGGTGCCGCCGGCGGAGAAGAACAGAATGATCATGCCGACGAGCAGGCCAATGTCGCCAACACGGTTTGTGAGGAACGCCTTTAGGGCCGCGTCGGAGTTGGGTTTCTCTTCCCACCAATGACCAATCAGCGCAAACGAACAGAGACCGACCAACTCCCACGCAACGATCATCTGGAGAATCGAACTCGACAGCACATAGCCGAGCATGGACGCGGTGAACAGAGACAAGAACGCGAAGTAGTGGGTATATCTTCGATCGCCGGACACGTAGTCGGTGGAATAGATGTGGACGAGTAGTGAGATCGTCGACACGACGAACAACATCATCACCGATGGCCCATCGAGCAGCGTTCCTACCTGGAACGCGATGCCGCCGTTGGTGAGCCAGTCGAGCTGGCGGAGCACCGCTACGGCGGGATGATCTTCCTCTTCTTCTTCGCCCTCGGCTGCCTCGACGGCGGTCAGCTCTACCTCGTCGTTGACAAACCCGTCTTGGCCCTCTTCGACGATGTTGAAGATCACGCCCGCGGCATCTTCGGAAACTTCGGGTTCTTCGCCGCCCTCTTCATCGGAGTGCGACTCGACCGCGCCGTTGATCGCGGTGAACTGTGCGCCGTCGAAGTTGTCGCGGTGATCCCACCACGAAACGTTTGCGATGATGGCGAATAGGAACGCCGCACCGACCGCTGTAATACCGATTTCGGCACCACCGAACTTCATCTTCTTTCCGAAGAACAAGATGATGAAGAAGCTGAGTGCTGGAAGCGCCGGAACGATCCAAATGTTGTCGAGGAACCACGATGCATCGTTGGTGAACGAAACTTCTGGCGCAGCCTCTACTGCAAAGAGCTGAAACATGCTGCTAGCCCCTCATCAGATCGACTTCGGTGAAGTCGATACTCTTGCGGTTTCGGTACATGAGCAGGACCATTGCCAGGCCCACGCCAACTTCAGCCGCAGCAACTGCGATCACGAAGATGGCAAACACATCACCCTGGATGTTGTCTTGGAATGCTCCGAAGGCAACCAGGTTGATGTTGACAGCGTTCAAGATCAGCTCGACAGACATGAGCACGAGAACACCATTGCGGCGAGTCAGTACGCCATAGACGCCCATGGCGAACAACAAGGCGGCGAGCAGGAGGTATTGGTTCAGGATCACGACTTACCTACTCTTTCCGTGCCACGACTACGGCGCCGATGAGAGCAGCGAGCAGCAGGACTGACACGGCCTCAAAGGGGATGATGTACTGACTGAAGATTGCGTTCGCTACCTGACGATTATTGCCGAAGACTTCGGCCCCGGGTACGCGGCGCTGCACTTCTGGTTCGAGGGTTTCGAACTCGGCCACGCTGATTTCAACCTCGCCTGCGTTCGACGAGATGTTGAGCGCTTCGAGGACCGGAGTTGGAAGGTCAGAAGCGTCGGTGGTTACGCCTTCGAAGGCAATTGGTTCGGGGTTACCAAACTCGATCCGGTCGTTGCCGAAGGTGTCGATGAGTGCAAAGGCCATGACCACGAACAACAGGCCGCCGACGAGGGCTCCCATGCTTCGCTGCTCTTTGCCGACCGACTCGTCGTCGCCGAGTTGGGCCTTGGTCAACATGATGCCGAACAAGAACAGAACAATGATTGCGCCGATGTAGACCAGGATTTGCGTGGCGCCAACAAAGTCGGAGCCCAACAAGATGAACAGCGCCGCCGATGCAGCGAGCACGATCACGAGGTAGAGCGCGGCGTGAACCACGTTGGCGGTCGTGACCATCTTGAACGCCGAAATGAGCATGATGCCGGCGATGATCGCGAACGCAATGTTTTGCGCGACCGCGAAATCGCTCTGTGAAACGGCGTCTTGCGCCAACAGAAAGGCCTGGCTCATCGAGGAACCTTCCGAACCTTGGCTTCAGAGCCAGACTCGTATGCCTCAAAATCAGGAACGGTTTCCATCCACTCGGCCAGACGGCTCTTGTCGTGCAAGAGGTCGGCGATGCGCGGCTCGGAGAATTCGTACTCAGGGCTCCAGAACAATGCGTCGAATGGGCACACCTCGACGCAGATGCCGCAGTACATGCAAAGCGCGAAGTCGATGTCGAAACGGTCGAGCTTGTTCTTTTGGCGAGGCTTGCCACCAGCGCGACGCGGTGGTGCCTTTTCCTTGTGGCCCTCGATGTAGATGCACCAGTCCGGGCACTCACGAGCGCACAACATGCACGCCGTGCAGTTGTCTTCTTGCAGCGCAATCACGCCACGGGCACGAGGAGACGGGGTCTCCTTTTCGTGCGGGTATTGGATGGTGACGGCGCCCTTGGTCGGGCTCGGCGGCTTGAGAGGGCCATCGGGGAAGATTGTGTCGTATGCGGTCTTGGCCGTGACGCCAAGGCCCTTGATCATTCCTGGAACTATGCCCACGAGAAACACCTGCCCATGATTAGAACGCCACCTTGAGGATGCCGGTCACGACGATGTTCATCAGCGCAATCGGGATGAGGACCTTCCACGCAAGCTTTTGAAGTTGATCTTCGCGGAAGCGTGGGTAGGTGAATCGGAACCAGAAGACCAAGAAGGTAACGCCCATCACTTTGGCAAACATAACCAACGGTCCAAGAATGTTGAACAAATTCGAGTCGGGGTCGATACCGGGCACCCACCAGCCGCCGAGGAACAAGACCGAGGCGATCATCGCAAAGATGCCTGCGGTGGCAAACTCGCCAATAAAGAACAGTAGGAAGCGGATACCGGAGTACTCGGTGAGGTAACCGGTGACGAGCTCAGACTCCGCGACCGGCATATCAAACGGCGGCTGGGTGAGCTCTGCCTGCATGGCGATCATAAACACCGCAAAGCCAACGAACTGGGTGAGGATGAACGGGTTGCCAATGGCGCTGAAGCCAAAGATTTCCCCCTCGGCTTGGGCCAGAACAATGTCTTGCATATTGAGCGATCCGGCCTGGATAACAACACCCATGACGGCGAGTACGAGCGGTAGTTCGTATGCGATGAGCTGGCCCGCAGCACGCAGACCACCGAGCATCGAGTACTTCGATGCCGATGCCCAACCGGCCATCAAGATGCCGATAACCGAGACCGAGGAGACCGCGAGTGCAAAGAAGATGCCCGTGTCGAGGTTGACGAACCAGGCGTCGGGGCCGAACGGCACGACGACGATGAGCAGAAACGAACTGACAAGAACGACGAATGGCGCTGCTGCGAAGACGAATCGGTCGGCTTTTTCGGGGAAGATGTCTTCTTTCTGGACCCACTTGCCGACCTCGGCAATGAGCTGAAGCGAACCGTATGGGCCTGCTTCGGTCGGGCCGAGACGGCTCTGCATAAAGCTCATCATCTTGAACAAGAAGATGTAGACGATGGGGCCAGCGGGCAACAGCACTGCCGCGAGGCCGCCGACCGACCGCAGGGTCGTCTCTAGCCAGAATGCGAGACCAATCACCGGTCGATATCTCCCAAGATGAAGTAGAGCGAGCCGAGGATCGCGATGATGTCAGGAACGTAGACACCCTTGAGTAGCCACGGCGTGATGGAGATATTACTAAACGATGCGGAGCGAATCTTGACGCGGAACGGGTTGAGTTCGCCCTTGGAGACAATGTAGTAACCCATGACGCCGAGTGGATTCTCGGTTTCGACGAAAGCTTCGCCTTCAGGAACCTTGATAATGCGAGGAACCTTGGCCATAACCGGCCCCGATGGAATCTGCTTGAGCAGCTTCTGAACGATTTGTGCGCCTTCGCGAACTTCTTGAAGACGGACCCACATGCGGCTGTAGCAGTCGCCATCTGGGTGAGTCCACACCTTCCAGTCGATCTGGTCGTACACAAGACCCTGAGGCATGTTGTCGCGGCGAACGTCCCAATCGACGCCCGAACCGCGAATGTTCACGCCGGACAGGCCGTAGGAGAGACCAACTTCGCGAGGGATGATCCCAATGCCGCGGGTTCGAGCTTGGAAGATCTCGTTGCCGTACATCAGTTGCTCGATCTGATCGCAGAACTCGAGAACCTTGTCCATGGCGTTGGTGGTGTTTTGGATCCAGCCCGCAGGAAGGTCGTCCTTCAACCCGCCGATTCGATCGAAGTTCGGGTGGAAGCGTCCACCGGTTACCGCCTCGATCTGGTTGAGGACGTACTCACGATCACGGAAGGCAAAAAAGACCGGAGTTACCGCACCAACTTGAACGCCCATATCGCCAACGCCGAGCATGACGTTCGCGATGCGGCTCATTTCGTGGAGGATCGTGCGGATGTACTGGGCGCGTGGTGGCGCCTCGATTTCCATCAGCTTCTCGGCAGCGAGAATGAACGGTGTTTCGTTTGCGAAGCTACCAACCCAGTCGATGCGGTTGATCAGCGTGGTCACCTGTGGATAGGTGCGCACCTCAGCGAGCTTTTCATAACCGCGGTGCATGTAGCCCATGACCGGTTCGGCAACGACTACCTGTTCGCCGTCGAGCTTCGCGATAATGCGCAGCGTTCCGTGGGTTGCCGGGTGCTGGGGACCAATGTTGAGGGTCATGCCCTCGGTCTCGATCTCGACGTTTACACGGGCATCGGATGCTTGCTGGTCGATATAGCGAAGCTTCTCCGCGTCGCTGATCTCAGGCTGTTGAATATCAGTCATGAGGGAGTGTTCTCCACGGCTCTCGGTCTCGCCAGGCCGGTGGGCGAGGTATTTTCCGCAGCGCTCGGTCTCGCCACGCCGGTGGGCGTGATGTGTGCGGGTGAGAGGGTGTGCGCGGGTGAGGGGGTCTGGTCGATCACTCGTCGCCTCCTTCTTCGCCGTCGCCGGGCATTGGCTCGACGTCGACGATCCCTGGCCACGGCTTGATGCGGCGCGAAAGAAGAGCAAAGTCTTTGCGCATTGGATGACCTTGGAAGTCGCCAGGCAGGTAGAGCTTGCGAGGGTTTGGGTGCCCGGTAAACGAGATTCCAAACATCTCCATTGCTTCACGTTCGTGCCAGTTGGCGCCCGGATACACCGGAATCCAGGTGGGAATCGACAAGTCGCCGTCGGGCAGATCGCACTTGATCGTGACCGCACGCTCGGAGTTGATGTCGTTCACACGAGCAAAGATCTGGAACCGAGTGTCTCCCCCGGCATAACCGGTTTCGATCGTGGTGTCTGGCGCGTCTGGCTCTTCGCCTTGCGCTTTGAGCATCGCCACGTCGACCTGGGAGTCCATGTCGCGGCCAAACGGCGATGGAAGCCAGTCAATGGCCGACAGGAAGTTGAAGAACTCATAGCCGAGCCTGTTCTTTAGAACGTCGGCTGTGGGGACCCACGCTTCGCGAGAAACACGGATCCACACGTCGTCACCGGGCTTCACGAAGCTCTCGACGATATCGCCGCCAAGTTCGTCGGCCAGCTCACTAAGCAACGCTTCGCGACCTTCATCTACTTCGATGACGTCTTGGTCGACCTGTTCGACGTCGGACATCAAGCACCGACCACGATTGGTTCTTGAGTCCAGCGCTCTTGCATGTCTTCGTTTTGGATGCGTTCTTGGAGCATCACGATGCCCTCGAGCAACGCTTCAGGGCGTGGCGGGCAACCGGGAACATACACGTCAACGGGAACGATCTGATCCACGCCCTTGGTGACCGAATACGAATCCCAGTAGGGGCCACCGCAGTTCGCACATGAACCCATCGAGATGACGTACTTCGGGTCGGGCATTTGCTCGTACAGGCGACGAATCGAAGGAGCCATCTTGTCGGTGACCGTGCCGGAGATGACAACGAGGTCTGCTTGGCGCGGGCTAGCTGGGAACGGGATAACCCCGAGGCGCATCACGTCGTATCTAGGCGAGGCAAAGGCTGCACCCATCTCGAGCGCGCAGCAAGCCAGTCCCCACTGGTACACCCACAGCGAGTACTTGCGGCTCATGTTCAAAAGGCCGGTGAGTGGTTTAGGGAGTTTGCCCGATTCGACTAGACCCACTTGAGCATCCCCTTTCGCCAGGCATACGCAAGGCCGAGCAACAAAATGAACACGAAGATGGCCATCTCCACCAGTCCGAATAGGCCAAAGTCTTCGAGACCCGTGGCCCACGGGAAGATGAACACGGCCTCAACGTCGAAGAGGACAAACAGTAGCGCGAATACGTAGTAACGAATGTTCGCCTGAGACCACATGTCGCCGGTCGGTTCGACGCCAGACTCGTAGTTCTCGAGCTTCTGAGTGTTGGGCTTGTTAGGGCGAAAGATCGACGCGATTCCAAGGAACGCGCCAACCAATAGAACGCCAAGGCCACCGAAGATGGCAACAACCAAATAACTACCAAGGAAATCGGACACGGCAGACCAGGCTAACTGTCGGTTTTAGGAGTCGCCAAGGCCTAAACCGACGACGTAACGAACGTCACGACGTTATCGGGAATACGAAGACTTTTGGCTGATTCAAGCAATCACATCTTACTCTCATGCGTCACATCTTTAACATCGGGGTTCAAGCCACGACCTTTCCATCCGACG
This sequence comes from uncultured Acidimicrobiales bacterium, assembly GCA_964535395.1. Taxonomy (GTDB): domain Bacteria; phylum Actinomycetota; class Acidimicrobiia; order Acidimicrobiales; family SHLQ01; genus SHLQ01. Next base: position 3,001 of record CAZHUR010000054.1, on the reverse strand, counting down.
AGTATGATAGATAGCGAGATACGGCTCTTTCGAGGAGATCGAAAATATGAAGGTATGGATCGACCAAGACTTGTGCACCGGTGACGGCCTCTGCGAAGAAATCGCACCGGCAGTCTTCTTTGGCCAAGACGATGGTCTCTTCTACGTCAAGGAAACCGCCGACAACTACGGCGAAGAGAAGCTCTTTGACGGAACCAACAACCCCGCTGGTTCTGAAGGTCTGGCACGAGTGCCAGACAAGCTCATCGAGAGCGTTATCGAATCAGCTGAAGAGTGCCCCGGCGAGTGCATCTTCCTCGAAGCCTGATTTCCTACAGCGGCTAAGGGCTTCGCCCC
>CAZHUR010000054.1:0-2565 GCA_964535395.1 uncultured Acidimicrobiales bacterium | reverse complement strand
CTACGGAAATCCCTAATTCCCGCTCTTGTCCCCTCCGGGGACGAACCCGCTCGGGGTTCGCGCTAGCGGCTGGCGTCGAACTTTACGAGGATCCAGAGCGAACTGGCTCCCAGTACTGCCGCTGCTGAGCCGTTGATTGCTGAGAACCACAAGCGGTTCACAATGCCCGATGGGCTGAGCACAAGGCTGTTGACAACGGAGAGCACTCCAAGTGCGGTGACAGCGATTGCCAGCCATCTGCCCTTCTGGAAAACCGACTGCTCGATGCTTCCGCTCGGTGAGAGCACGAGCAGTAGCGTCAAGGCGAGCATCAGCATCCCCATCGTGGCGCCAACCGGCGTGAGGAACCGACCAAAGACCGACTGGGCGGTCCATGGTCCACTTGTGAGTTCTTCAATCGCCTGAAGAACGCCCGCACCAAAACGCAAGAAGATGACGAGCCCGATCGCGAGGGCAGCGATCTCGCGGGACTCATCTCGCGAGAGGCTCACTGGCTATGGCCCAGGAATTCCGTTGGTGAGTTCGATGAGGGCGTCTTGGGCAAACCCATCGAGAAGCCCTGGGAAGATGCCGAACAAGACCGTCACGGTCACCGCTGCTATGAGCACCACACCGATTGGGCGAGGGATCGACAGCTCGATTGCGTTTTCGGTCGGGTCCTCAAGGAACATCGACACGAGCACCCGCAGGTACAAGAAAGCACCAATAACCGCAGAGATCACTGCGACGATCGCTACCCAATAGCTCTGCGCATCAACCGCCGCAGCGATGACGCCGAACTTGGCAACGAAACCACTGGTGAACGGGATGCCAGCCTGAGCAAAAAGGAAGATCATCATCGCAAAGCCGAGTATTGGCTTGCGACGTCCCAGACCTTTGATTGAATCGAACGAAAAGTCGCTGTCACCCTCGCCACCGAGGATCGTGAGCCCGGCCATGGTTCCACTCACGAGGAAGGCGTAGGTAAACAAGTAGAACAGCGAAGCCGATGTTCCACGCTCCGAAGCCGCCAGGACGCCGAGCAGGATGAAGCCCGCATGACCAATCGACGAGTAGGCGAGCATGCGCTTGACGTCGGTCTGCACGATTGCGCTCAGCGAACCAACAAGAAGGGTGGCCGCCGCTGCGATCACTTCAATTGCGGGAACCCAGTCGTCCACGATCGAGCCGAAGGTTGCCGTCAGGATTCGCAGAATCGCTGCAAAGCCAGCCGCCTTGACGCCCGATGCCATAAACGCAACTACAGGAGTTGGGGCGCCTTCATAGACGTCGGGTGCCCAGAAGTGGAATGGAACGGCGCTGACCTTAAAGACAAGCCCGACCATCAACAGCGAAATACCGCCGAGCAGCAGGCCGTCTTGAAGGATGATCTGTCTGCCGAGGATCGCTTGGATCTCGGTCAGGTTGGTCGTGCCGGTCGCTCCATAGATGAGAGCGATGCCATAGAGCAGGAACGTCGACGAGAAGGCTCCAAGAACGAAGTACTTCATGCCGGCTTCTTGGCTCTGAATACGGCGCCGATGCATTGCCGACAGGATGTAGACCGCCATCGACAGCGTTTCGAGGCCGAGGAAGAAGACGATCAGATCGTTGGAGAACGCCATGACCACACCGCCGGCTCCAGCTAGCAGCAACAGCACGTGCAGCTCTACACCTTCGAGTTCCTCCCGTTCGAGATACGGGTGCGCAACAAGCGACGCCATGGCCACTGCCGATGCAATGACGACGGTTAGGAACACCGAGAAACCATCGAACCCGACCGCTCCGGCGACCGTTGAGCTGGCTCCCTCATCACCGAGTTGGTTCCACAGAACAATGGCGGAGATGATCGCTCCGGCACATGCTGTCACGGCCCATCCAGTGACGAACCAGCTCGGAAGGTCCTTCTTGACCGACGTCATCGTGAGGATCAGCAATCCGCCGACGCCCATAAACAGGAACGGCAGCAAGATCAGTACGTCAACACTCGGGGTAACGACTTGGGAGAGCAACATTATTCGTCCCCCTCTTCCCCATCTTCAGAGGCTTCTTCGTCGGGGCTTTCTTCAGCGATGAGGACTTCGTTCGTTGGCTCGGTCCAGTCAGGAGCACGCTCATCGATGTGAGCAACGAGTGCGTCGATCGATGGTTCGATACGTTCGAGCATTGGCTTTGGGTAGATGCCGAGACCGATGATCAAAGCGATCATTGGAAGAAGGACCATGCCTTCGTTCAACCGGAGGTCTTCCATGGTTGCGTTCTCACCCTCGGCCTTGCCGTGGAACACGCGCTGATAGGCCCACAGCAGGTACACCGCTGCAAAGATCACGCCCGTTGCTGCTACCGAGGCAATCCAGGGGTTGGCCACAAAGGCACCGATCAGGATGAGGAACTCGCCAACAAAGCCGTTGAGGCCGGGTAGACCAATCGAAGAGAGCATCACCAAGGTGAACATGCCAGCAAAGACCGGCGCCGCCTTCTGTAAGCCACCAAGTTCAGAGATTTGGCGGGTGTGGCGGCGTTCGTACATCCAACCAACGAGGAAGAACAGCGCTCCGGTCGAGAGACCGTGGTTCACCATCTGGG
>CAZHUR010000053.1:0-10596 GCA_964535395.1 uncultured Acidimicrobiales bacterium | reverse complement strand
GCCCTGAATTACTCGACCTGCTCGGGGGTGATCGTGAGCTCGACTCGACGATTCTGCTGGCGACCTTCCGCCGTCGAGTTGTCTGCGATTGGTTCGGATTCACCCCTACCGATTGCGGTGATTCGCTCAGCGTCGCCGCCTCGAGCGATCATTGCCTGGCGGGCAGCGTCAACACGAGCTTGAGACAGCTCGAGGTTTGACTGTTCGTCACCAGCGCTGTCGGTGTGGCCGGTGATCGTGATCGTCGTTTGGTCGGAAAGCTGGAGGAACTGCGCACTGATACCGAGTACGTCCAAGAACTCCGGCTCGATGACGGCGCTACCTGAACTGAAGAGCACGTTGTCAGCAAAGTACACCTCGGTCGCTTGATTCGGGTTCGCCTCGAAGTCTGGGTCGAGCGCGAACTCAGGAATGATTTGGCCCGGGCCGAAGAGCTCTTCGAGCTGTTGGACGGTATCGGCTACACCTTCTTCGCTTGAAGCAACACCTCGGACGAAGAGACGCCCGTCTTCGTAGACGATGTGTGGGAACGCGGCCTCGGGCGGGGGAGGTGGTGAGTCTTCGCTAATTGCCGAAGTGAGAAACTCCAAGGAGTACTGCGAGATCATCGATGCTTCGGCCATACGGGTATCGTCTCGAAGAATTCCGATTGCGAGTACAGCTGCTGGAATCAACAGGATCACGATAAGGACGGCGACGACCTGTGACGAAGACTTTTTTCGAACCTGATTCGGTTGCACCTGGGAGTTGCTTTGCACGTGTCTCTATTCGGCACGAACAAGTACCCAATTTAGTCAAAAGCGGTCATCGAGCGATTTGAAGTGATGATCTTTCGAAAATCTGTGTCAATCGCCACTAATTGCTGAGCAGAATCGTTGAAAATTCAGCGCTCTTAAGCAAGGATCCAAACGACTCATTAGGTCTTAACTTTCTGTGAAGCGAGAGAGGTAAGTGGCCGTATCCGACGGTATCTGCGCGCGCCTAGAAAAGCGAACGAAGTGTTGTTCCACTCGTAGTCGAGCTGAAGCGCTGTTCGAAGGTCTTCACTGTTTCGGAAAGGAGATCGATGTCCTCGAAGTGAGTGGTCCATGATTGGCCATCACGTGCGCCCACTGAGGAACACCTCGTAGGGGCCGCCGGTGTCGAGTAGGTCGCAGTCTTCAAACATTAGGATCGCCACTCGGTGTGTGGCGGGGGAGTTGCTAGGCACCTTCGAGCTCCTTTTCGAGGTGCCAAATCTTCGACACGATGCGCCAGCCATCCTCGGTGCAAACAAATCCGAGGTGGTCGACGAAGACATTCTGGTGTGCCCGGAGCCGGATCTTCACCGTTGCGCTGACCGGTGAAAGAAAGTCGATCGACAAGACCTCGTCTTCACGCACCTGGTTCGTGCTCGCCGGTGACGTGCGGGTCCCAACATCACGACTGAAGCTCTCTATCGGCTCGACGAACAGCGCTCCGTTGTCGGCGTCGAAGAGACTGGACGACCAATGAAAGACCTTGTTCAGCATTTCGGTATCGCAGTAGTAGAGGGCGTCGAAGTAGAGCTGGACTGCTTCGAGAAGTTTCGGTAGGGGGTTCGGCTGCAAGATCGCTCCTCAGGTCGTTGTAGTGACAGTTTCGGACAAGGAGAGATTCCGCGAACAGTGGCAAGAATGACAATGTTCGCTAATATTTCGCCATATGGTCCCAGCCAACAAACTGGTTGTTGCAGTCGCCTACGACTGCCTTTGCATGTTCGAGTTCGCAGTCGCCGCCGAACTCTTCGGTCTAGACCGCCCCGAACTCGACGTCGACTGGTACGACTTCCACGTAGTCTCCAGCTCGAGCGAACCCATGACCGCCCTCGGTGGAGTGAGCCTCACGACCAGCGCAGGTCTTGAACTGTTGGTCACCGCTGGCACGATCATCATCCCCGGATGGAGTGAACGCGGCGAAGCCCCGCCAAAAGAGCTCACCGATGCGCTCATTGCAGCCCATCAGCGCGGAGCAAGACTCGTGTCCATATGTTCGGGCGTGTTTGCTCTAGCGGCCACGGGTCTTCTCGACCGAGCCGCCGCCACGACGCATTGGCGATACATCGACGAACTTCGCGAGCGGTATCCCGCGATCGATGTACGCCCAGACGTCCTCTACGTCGACAACGGTCAGATACTCACCTCTGCCGGCAGTGCAGCCGGCATCGACCTAGGCCTTCACATCATTCGACAGGACTACGGCCCAGACATCGCCAACGAAGTTGCGCGCCGCATGGTCGTTCCCGCTCACAGAGATGGTGGCCAGGCTCAGTACATCGCTCAGCCCGTTGCCTATGACGAGGATCTCTCTGTGAGCCGAACCCTTGAATGGGCCCTCGCGAATCTCGGCGAACCGCTGACCACCAAGTCGCTGGCTCATCACGCCCAGATGAGCGAACGAACCTTCGCTCGACGCTTTGCCGACGCCACTGGGGCCACACCGCATCGATGGCTTACCCTCAACCGAGTCCGGCGCGCCCGCGACCTTCTAGAGACAACCTCGCTCAGCATCGAACGAGTCGCCGCGGATTCCGGTCTTGGCAGTTCTGCGAATCTACGACACCACTTCAAACGTGAAGTCCACACGACACCGACTCGCTATCGCCAGACTTTTCGCATCGATGGTCGCGAACTCGTCAGCCAGTAGATTCGATCTATGGAGCGTTTCTATCCAATCGGTACACCCGGCGAGCCGTGGGGAGATGCCGAAAAGCAACAGTGGCTTGCGGAGCGCACCATCGAGCGGAGTTATCGCGACGATGTGATCAACCGGCTCATGGCTCTCGATGGCCTGTTCGAGCTGTCCCAGTACGGCGCCCTGCCACTCGACGAAGACCGCTACCCGCTGCACGCAGTCACGATGAACTCGACCGACCCAGATGCCCCTTGGGCCCTCATCACCGGAGGCGTGCACGGCTACGAGACCAGCGGGGTACACGGCGCTCTTGGATTTCTCGAAACGGCCGCAGCGTCATATCAGGACCGGGTGAACCTGCTCGTTGCACCGTGTGTGAGCCCGTGGGGTTACGAGGTCATCAACCGATGGAATCCCAACGCCATCGACCCGAACCGTTCGTTCGTCGAACACAGCCCGGCCGAAGAGTCTGCGATGCTGATGAGCATCGTCGCCGAAACCGGAGTCGACTTCTTAATGCACATCGACCTTCACGAAACGACCAATACCGACGAGAGCGAGTTTCGCCCCGCTCTCGCAGCCCGCGATGGCGAGGCATTCGAACCTGGCCTGATCCCCGACGGCTTCTATTGCGTTGGCGACACCGACAACCCGCAACCGGCATTTCAGGCGGCGATCATCGCCGGTGTCGAACCTGTGACCCACATCGCCCCTCCCGATTCGGACGGACTGATCATCGGGTCAGAGGTCACCCAGCACGGGGTGATCAACTATCCGCTACGCAGTTGGGGACTGTGTCCGAGTATCACCAGCGCTCGGTTCACGTCGACGACCGAGGTCTACCCCGATAGCCCGTCAGCGACTGACGAAATCTGCAACGAAGCTCAGATCGCAGCGGCAACCGCAGCACTCGAGTTCGCACTCGCGCATGCCAATGCATAACACTGCCAACAACCACCATGCTGCTCGCCTCGACGGGCGGCCCAAACCAAGTGAGACCTCATGATTATCATTGCCGGACACGTTCGAATTCAGCCCGAGTATCGAGACGCTGTCATCGCAGCCATGAAGGACATGATGGCCGAGACCGCCAAGGAAGATGGCTGTGTCAGCTACGACTTCTCGTCAGACCTTAACGACGACACGATCTTCCACCTGTTCGAGGAATGGGAATCACCAGAACATCTTGAGGCACACTTCGTGGCCCCCCACATGGTCGCCTACCAGCAGAAGCTTGCGGACTTTGGCGAAATCGATCGCCATCTGCACCGCTATACCGCAGGCGACAAAGCGCCTCTGTAGACGCACATTCCAGACCGAACTAGATCCCCTCCGGCCAGCGACGGCTGGACAGAGGGGATTGTCTAGTGCAGGTACCCGTGGTGCGAGTGTTTCCCGCAAGATCTATAGAGGGATCGGCGCCGTTTCTTCGATGGTCAGGTCGATCGCTTCTTCGACGGCAGCCTGGGCGTTGTCGTGATACCAATCCTCATGGGGATAGTGGTTGTGACATGACAAGCACTGGGTCATCTTCCAGACCTTGCTGCACGACGGACATACGCCGCCGGTGTCGAAGGTGTTCCAGCTGTGGTAGCAGCCCTGGGGCGCGCACGCCCAACGACTCTGCTTCATGGGCTCCCACTTGCAGCCTGGACACCAAACCTTCATTGCGGGGGTATCGGCGCTTTCACCAAAAAGCTTGAACTTCGGATCATTAGGACCCAGCGTCGAAAAGTTCGAAAACATCTCGAAGCAAACGTCGTAGTTCGACCGTGCTCTTGTCGGCTCTGGTGTGTGTCTCGACACCGGGGTCGAGCGGCACCGCCTTGATCACAAGTTGTTCAAGGAGTTCTCGATCTTCCCGGCCAACCTCGGCCTGAAAGGCAATGTGATCTTCGGGCTGCATCGACCCATCGGCGATGTTCTCGGCGAGCGCAATGCAATAGAGGGTGGTCGAGTCGCGGTCCACCGGCTGATGGAAGAACAGCAACACGAGCTCGCCGTCGGCTCCGTAGTCGATGTGTAGGCGCACGTGATGGGGGGCGTCGCAACGAAAGGTCATCGTTCGGTCGAAGGTGTCGAACGATTCGGTCTCTCCCGCGGTTGCGTCGGCTAGAACTTTGCTCGAGTGGTGATGAACCGATCCGAAAGACCACGTGTCCCGAGTCACTTCGAACTCGGCGACCTCAACATCGTCGGGGTCGCCGATCGTACCTAGGTGGGTAAACGGAAAGTGTGCGACGTCGAGGAAGTTGTCGGCCATCTGAGCGGCGCTTGCGTTCCAGGTTTGTGTAGGGATGATCGCCACCCCGAAGTCGTCGTCGTCCCACTCGGGATTTTCTGGGAGGGGAGTAAGTGGTTCGTCGAGGGCGACCCAAACGAGACCGAATTTTTCGGCTACCCGCTCCGCTGTTGGAAGGTGGGCCGTTGGTGGAATCGTTGCCTCTTCGCCCAGCGCCGGAATGCTGACGCACGTGCCGTCGGCCCCAAAGCGCCAACCGTGGTACGCACACTGCAACGTGTCTCCAGAAATCTCAGCGGAGGTCAAAGGGGCGAGGCGGTGAGGGCACGCCGCAGGAAACAGCGCCCACCCGCTCTCAAGTTTGGCGAGCGCGTAGTCGTCGCCCAAGAGTCGAACAGGATGCGGCCCGTCTCCAGCAAGATCTTCTATCCGAGCGACCGGTTGCCAGAACTGGCGCAACCCGCGATTCTCATTGTCGAACCATCGACTCATGGGCTTACGGTACCGTCGCCGCCGAAGACGCGCCGCACCCGTCGGGTGTCCGTTTGGCCGTACAAACAAATCTCTTTGTATGCTCCGAGAAATGGCGAGGTCGACCGTGAGCGACCTAGCTTCGGCGAGGCGGGATTTGGCCGATGAGGCGACAAGTCCCGCACTTCAATAACTAGGAAGAGGACACGATGAGCCAAGAGTGGGGCTTCGAAACACAGCAATTGCACGCCGGTCAGGTTGCCGATCCAGCAACGGGGTCTCGCGCTGTACCGATCTACCAGACGACTTCGTACGTGTTCAATGACGCCGAACACGCGAAGAATCTTTTTGCTCTCGCCGAGATCGGCAACATCTACACCCGCATCATGAACCCGACCCAGGGTGTGCTCGAAGGACGAATCGCCGCGTTAGAAGGCGCTACCGAAACCGCTGTTGGCCTACCAGGTGCTCTCGCTGTCTCGAGCGGCCAGGCAGCTGAGGTGCTCGCGATTTTGAACCTCGCCGAGTCGGGCGATCACATCGTTGCTTCGTCCTCGCTCTATGGCGGCACGTACAACCTTTTGCATCACACACTCCCCAAGCTCGGCATCACCACAACGTTCATCGACGACCCAGACGATCTCGGCGCGTGGGCCGCAGCAGTCCAGGACAACACCAAGGCGTTCTATGGCGAGTCGATCGGCAACCCGCGCGCAAACGTCCTCGACATCGCGGGCGTGAGCGGCGTGGCGCACGAGAACAACGTCCCGCTGATCGTCGACAACACCGTCGCAACGCCATACCTCATCCGTCCGTTCGAGCACGGAGCCGACATCGTTGTTCACTCAGCAACGAAGTTCATTGGCGGACACGGCAACTCGATCGGCGGCGTGATCGTCGACGGTGGCTCATTCGATTTCGCTGCGAGCGGCAAGCACCCAATGCTGACCGAACCAGATCCGAGCTACCACGGCCTTGCCTACTACCCGGCCCTCGGTCCCGGTGCCTACATCATCAAGGCACGAGTTCAGCTGTTGCGTGACCTTGGTACCGCCGTTGCTCCAATGAACTCCTTCTTGTTCCTGCAGGGTCTCGAAACCCTCAGCCTGCGGATGGAGCGGCACTTCGAGAACGCTCAGAAGGTGGCCGAGTACCTCGACGGACACGACAAGGTCGAAAAAGTCGCCTACGCCGGGCTGGCATCGTCGCAGTGGTACGACAGAGCGACTGAACTCGGCGGTGGGCGTGGCTACGGATCGATCGTTGCGTTCGACATCGTTGGCGGTCTGGACGCCGGGGTCTCGTTTGTCAATGCACTCGAACTTCACAGCCACGTGGCGAACATCGGCGACGCCAAGTCGCTCGTGATCCACCCTGCGAGCACAACACACAGCCAGCTCACCGAAGAAGAGCAAGCTGCGTCGGGTGTTCGCGCTGGGCTTGTTCGACTCTCGGTTGGCCTCGAACATATCGACGACATCATCGCCGACCTCGACAAAGGTTTCGCAGCCTCGTAGTTCAGTATCCCATCACCGCGTGGCCGCGATGGGCGCCACTATCAATCTCTATTCGACAGCTGCGCTTCGAGACGAGCAATCGTGCCTTCGTTGCGCTGAATCAGCTGAGCTTGGCCCGCGATCTCTTTGCGGAGCGCCTGGACGAGGTCCGTCTGAAGCAGTCGCAGGTTCTCAGAGAATGCGAGCGCTTCCCGTGACTGGGTATTGGCTTCCTCGATCGCTCGCTGCATTGCTTCAATTTGGCCACTATCAGAAGTGCTCTGTTCGAGGTTCGTCAAACGTCGATCGATGCGCTCTTCGGCATTGTCGAGTCGGTACACCAAGATGTCTCGCATCTCTTCAGTGCTCTGCGACGGGTTCTGCGCCTGCGTTTCGTTGAGCTCTTGTTGAAGTTCAGCGACCGTTGCTTCGAGTGCTTCGACCTGCTGGTCGAGTCCTTCAGGCATCGTTGTGCTTGGGGCATTGCGAATCTCGTGAAGCTGTTCGAGGGCGAGGACGGTCTGTGCTTCAAGTGCCTTTGACCGGTTTTCGAGCGAAAGGGTGCGATCGTCAAGATCGGTCGATCGTTCGGTGGTTGCGTCGAGCTGCTCTTTGGAGGCCGTGAAAGCCTGCTGCATATCGAGCGTGCGGCCGTCGATGGCTGCAATCTGCTTCTGGATCGTGACCATCGTGCTCTCGTGAGCAGCGATCTTTTGAACGTGTTCGTCGCTGATGGCTGGCGCAGCGACAGGAGCGATTGCCGCTGCTGTTTGCACCTCGGCAGTGGTCGACGTCGCAATCCCTTGACGCAGTTCGTCGATCTGCTGCTGAGCCTGGTCGGCACGGTTCTGCAGCTCGAGCGTTCGTTCGTTGAAGTTGGTTGACCAGTCGTTAAATGTTTCAGCCTGGTCCTCGGTCTGATGTTCGATCTCGCCAATTCGAGTGTCGAGCTCGCGCACACCATTGCGGTTTGCTTTTGCATCGGTCTGGATGTGAGCGATGCGACCATCTACCTCGGCAACCCAATCGTTGACGGCTTCGAGGCGTTGGTGGGTGAGATTCGAGCGTTCCTCGAGTTCGACGGTGCGGTCGTTGAGGTCGACAGACCAGTCGGTTACTGCCTCGAGGCGCTCGTCGGTTTGGTCACAGTGTTCTTCTAGGTCGAGGGTTCGTCCATCGATGACCGTGACCCAATCGTTGATGGCTTCGACCTGCCCGAGGGACTGGTCGGCGAAGCTGTTGACATGACCTGATCGCTTCTCGAGTGCTTCGGTGCGTTCATTGAGGTTGGCCGTCCAGTCGTTGATTGCTTCGACTTGGATTTCGAGTTGTTGGTCGATGTGGCCGAGGCGGGCGTCGATGTCACTGCTTGCCTCACCGTCTTTAAGGAGACCGATCATTCGGCCGTCGACGCTGGTTACCCAGTCGTTGATTGTTTCGAGGCGGTCGTTGGTCTGCTCCTGCTGCGACTCAAGGCCAACGGTGCGTTCGTTGAGATTGGTCGACCAGTCGTTGATTGCTTCGATCTGATCTTCGAGTTGATGATCGATGTGGCCGAGGCGGGCGTCGATGTCGCGCACGCAATGGCGACTTGCTTGACCATCCTTCTGTAGAGACTCAATTCGGCTGTCAACGTCTGTGACCCAGTCGTTGACCGCTTCAATTCGTTCGTCGTTCTGGTCGGCGCGAGCTTCGAGTGCTCCGGTGCGGTCGTCAATTCCGTCAACTCGACCATCGAGTGCTTCGATGCGTGACTCGGTCTCAACAGCGCCCGCTTCCAGGCTGTCCGTGCGGCTCTTTAGCTCGGTGACTTGGCCTTCGATCTCGCCGACCCAACCGTTGACTGTTTCGATTCGTTCGTCGTTCTGGTCAACACGAACTTCGAGGACGCTGGTGCGGCCTTCAAACTCGATGTGCTGCTCGTTGAGCGCACTCGACACCTCGCCGAACACGAGCAGGGATTCTTGGTGATTCTCGATGCCTTCTTCCAACGAGGTCACACGTGGTTTCAGCGACTCGATGCCTTCATGGTTCGACGTGATCTTCTCGTGGTGCGATGTGATCTTCTCTGTGTGCGCGTCGAGTTCTTGCTGGTGGCCCTCCAGGCCTTCCTCGGCTGTGGTGACGCGCGGCTTCAGCGAGTCGACCTGCTCTTGAGTCTTCTTACCACTAGTCCGGAGATCGCTCGTTCGTACTTGGAGGTCGTCAACGCGAAGCCGGTTGTCATCGACGCGGGCGATTACTCCGCTGCTCTCATTTGCAACACTGGTCAGGCGAGAATCGACTTCGGCGGCGGTGTCATTCACCCGAGTGCTGATGTCCGCAACACGCTGTGAAACGTTGTTGATCGCGCCAGTGTTGTGAGTTGCAATGTCGCTGTACTCCGACAGGACGCGACTCGTTGTGTCCATGATTGTCGAGTGCGTTTCGAGTGTGCTGGTGTGGTCGTCGAGTCGCGTTTCGGTTTCAGCCTTGAGTTCGGCGACCGACAGAGCAATTCGTTCTTGTTCGACCTTGTGAGCGTCGACCTTTTCGCCGAGTTCTGCGAAGTCGCCGGTGCGGACCGTGCTGCTTTGGAGTAGTCCGATCTCGGCTTGGTTGTTGCTCAGTTCCTCTTGTGCCTCCGAGGCCAGCATCCGCTGAGCGCTCCCGAGGGATTCGGCTCGACTCTGCAGATACTGAATCGTGGCACTTGTTTCGTCTTGAATTCGAGACTGATCATCGATCCGGCTCATCATCTGTTCGACGCGCTCATCGGTAGCCTCGGCGCGCTCGTGCTGTGCAGAAAGTATTTCGCCGTGTTCAGTTACCGAAGTGTCGAGAAGGCGGATTCGCTCGCCTAGCTCGGTTTCGATGCGAGTCGTCGTAGCCTCGATTGCTTCGTTGATCTGGCCAATCGACTTCTCGATCGACTCAATCTTCTTGCCGTTCGCCGCTACGAAATCTTGATATGTTGCGCGGGACTGTTCGAGAGCTACTCGATCTGCGTCGGTTGTGGTGACGAGTTCGGAGACCTGGCTCGAGGCGCGCTCCACGGCTGCGGACAACTCGGATAGGTCGTCTCCTCCGCTGGTCTGATCAAGGTTTGCGATCTGAGCTGGAGTAGCAATCTGTGCCGGTGTAATCGCCGCTTCCGGAGAGGTGGGTGCGGCTTTGGTGGCGCTGGCCTGAGCATCGGAAGCACTGTCTTGTGCTTTGTTCGCGGCGCTTTGCGCCTCGGTGGCTGCCTGATGGGCCTTAGTGACACCATCTTCGGCTTTGCTGATTCGTGCGGCCATCTCGTCGAGCTGGCGCTGGGTGTCTGCGAACTGTTCTTTGAGGCTGTCCACGCGCTCAGCTACATCAGCCGGAAGCTCGCCCGATGAACCCGAGGGGAAGTCGGAACGCTCTTCGAACGCAGCCAGTCGAGCCTGAATATCATCAAGCTGGGCGCTGACTTCAAGAATTCGACCATCGCTAGATGCGCGCTGAGTGTCGAGCACGATGGATTTGGCCTGTGTCCTGGCAAGCTTCAAATCTGCTGACATTTCGGGCCAGCTTGCCTGTTCAGGAGGTGTAACTTCCTCTTCGTCCATTGCAGTCACAATCGTTGATCTTCAGAGTGATCCATCGGTGGCTGCTCGGGCTTTCTAAGGGTCTTCTGACCTATACGATTTGGCCGAAAATGAATGGCTCGAATCCACCGTTCCAGAAAAATTTTGAGGAGTGCCAAATCCACTACATCACTACGAGTAG
>CAZHUR010000052.1:5609-10637 GCA_964535395.1 uncultured Acidimicrobiales bacterium | reverse complement strand
ACTGTCGACCTTCTCCTTACCATGGAGACGCTCTACCGACTGAGCTAAGGGAGCATGAATACATGCGTACTCGGCTATGCATCATGCCAGCTTGAGCGCTCCATGAAAACCTCTATGTTTCACTCAGCCCAGCTCGTGCGGTGCCGATAAGTGAAGAGTGTGGATTGATCGAATAATTTCTGACTCGCCAGACGGGGCTCAGGAAACTGACCTCCATGAGCGACTAACAGTGATTTCAAGCGCTGACGAGGCAAAGCGACGCGTGCCTTTCGACCGCGTCGTACAAGCCCTTCAGGTTTCTCCGGGCACGACGATGGAAGTACGTACCGACTACGGCGACACGATTAGTGCTCATCGCACGAACGAGTCGAACTCACTGTTCGATACTCGCACCAAGCTTCCAATCCATGGGGACGACCGCAGCCTGGGAATGGTTGGATGGCTCAACGACCCAACGCAGATGGCTGCCCACAAGAACCTCTTTCATGTGAGTTCTCAGAGTTTGCGCAACCGCGTCAAAGAAGACGCCGACCTCATTCGCCTGTCCCAAACTCGTCTCGACAAGCTTTTCGAGCTGGCTGCTCAGATCACGACGGCAGAAGAGGCAGTCGCACAAGTACGAAACGAACGAAGCGAACTTTCCGAGAGCAAACGAGAACGCGAAGAACGCGAGCGACGGGTCCATGAGGAGCTAGATGCTCAGAAGAAGAAGGGTATTCTCGGCTTGTTTCGGGGAAAGAAGGGCGACACGTCCAACACCGAAGCTTCCGACCTGCAACTCGGACGCTTAGATGAGCTCTTCAATACCCAGCACCTGGTGAGCGATCGCCGGAGCGCTGAAGAGGAACTCGAGAACAGCTGGGAAGAGTGGCGGTCTATTGCCGGCGAGGCCGAGCCATCGGTGCTCCTGCGAGATCGCCCGCGTATCGAAGAACTTGCTAGCCATCTCGAACTGATTTCGCTCGCGGAGGTTGCATCGCCTGGTGACACGTCGATTCTGGTAGGTCTGGCTTCGATACTCGCCGAACTGTCGCGCCGCTTCCCTGCTGAACGAGTCCCCCTGCTGGTCGAAGATTTGTTCGGTGAGGTACAGCCGCAATACCACCCGTTGTTGCGTGAGTTGTTGTTGCGAGCGTCGCATCGGCGTCAGGTCGTCCTTGAGACTGCCGACCTCGAGGTGGCTAAGTGGGCTGCTGTCGAGGCGGTCGGTAGCGATGCCCTACTCATCACCGACTACGACATCGACGTCGAGCCGATCATCGCCGAAATCGAAGCTGCCGCAAAGGCAGCGGAGGCCGCATAGGCCGTGTAGCGTCTGGCGACGTGCACATTCGTCCCGCTGAATTAGCAGACGCCGAGCGAATAGCGTCGATTTACAACGCTGAAGTCGAATTATCGACTGCAACCTTTGACCTGGTCCCGCGCACGTTAGATGAACAGCGGACGTGGCTGGTTCAGCGTTCTGGCGCGCATGCTGTGCTTGTCGCCGAGGTCGAGGAGACGGTTGCCGGCTATGCATCGCTGTCGAAGTTTCGCGATCGTCCCGCATACAGGACAACGGTCGAGTCTTCGGTGTACGTAGACGCCGAGCATCGTGGAAATGGCATTGCCTACCAGTTGATGGTCGAACTGCTCTCGACCGCCACGTCCCATGGCTTTCACGCGGTTGTGGCGCGAGTTGCCGATAGTCAAGAGCCGTCACTGGCGCTGCACGAGAAGCTCGGTTTCGAGCTCATCGGGGTCGAGCGCGAGATCGGCAGGAAGTTTGGTCGCTGGCTGGACGTGTCAGTGATGCAAATACTGCTCTGATTCTCAGTCTCGGAAGTTGTTGAACTGGAGAGGGATACCAAAGTCGCCCTCTTTGAGCGCGGCGATGACCTCTTGGAGCGAGTCGCGCTTCTTGGCGTTGACTCGGAGCTGGTCGCCTTGAGTGGACGACTGCACACCTTTGATGCCCATTGCCTTGATCTCTTTGTTGAGCTCTTTCGCCTTCTCCGATGAGATACCCGACACGAGCGCAATGCTCTGGCGAACAGTGTTGCCCGATGCTTGCTCGATGTTGCCGTAGTCGAGCACCTTCATCGAGACCTTGCGCTTCACGATCTTTTCTTCAAGCACTTGGCGAGCAGCGGCGAGCCGGTCCTCGCTCACCGATGCGAGCTTGATCTCACTATCGCCAAGCTCGATCGAGGAATTGGTGTTTTTGAAGTCGTAGCGTTGCGAAATCTCGCGGGCTGCTTGGTCGACTGCATCACGAACATCTTGTTCGTTGAACTCTGAAACAACATCGAAAGAAGGCATGGGAGGAATCCTATGAAGCAGAAACGCCCCGGGAAAATCCCGGGGCGAATCATCGTGTGGGCCGAGATGGATTCGAACCATCGTAGGCATAAGCCGACGGGTTTACAGCCCGTTCCCTTTGGCCGCTCGGGCACCGACCCTCGGCCGAGAATGGTAGCCGAACCAGCTCACGTGTCCACCTTTCGGGGCAGTTTCTTCGTCCGTTTCTGAGTCCCAGAATCTGCTGGATCTACAGAGCAAGAGCCACGATTAGAAAGAGGAAGAGCACGAGGCCGAGGCCGAGCGCGAGGGCTCGCATCATCCGAATCCGTCCGGGCGAAGTCGGGTAGACCTCGTCGCTCTCGTCTACCTCGAAGCTCACTGGAGTCTTAGCGCCACTGACCCGAACGCAGCGCTGCAATACGTGCCTCTGTTGGGGGGTGGGTCGAGAACAGCTTGCGGAACCCACCCATGCCGCCAAGGTCGTTCTTCAGTTCTTCTTTGAGCGGGTTGATGATGTAGTTCGAGGCCTGAGCGGGGTTTACGTGCATTGCCGGGGCGAGGTGATTGTTTGCGTGCAACTCGAGGCGTTCGAGGGCTTGTGCCAAAGGCTCACCGTCACCGAGCAAACGAGCGGCCGAGGCATCGGCCTGAAACTCACGTGAGCGACTGATCGAGGCTCGAATAATCGAAGCGGCGAGCGGGGCGAGAATGATCAGGGCAATCGCTGCGAAGGGGTTTCCGTCGTTGCTGCTTCGGCGACCGCCGTACAGCCCTCCGTACATGGCCATGCGTGCAAGCAACGTCAGCGCCATACCAATGGCGGCGGCGACCGAACCAATGAGGATGTCTCGGTTGCGAATGTGGGCAAGTTCGTGCGCGAGCACGCCTCGGACCTCATCCCAGGTCATGTGCTGTAGGAGACCATGGGTCACACAAACCGCCGCGTTGTTTGGGTTACGCCCGGTAGCGAACGCGTTCGGCTGCGGGTTTGGTGATATGTACAGATCGGGGAGCGGCATTTCAGCGCGCGTCGCGAGGTCTTCCATGATTTCGTGGTACTCGGGGAACTTGGCACGATCCGCTGGCACGGCCTTGGCGGACTTGATCGCGATCTTGTCGCTGAACCAGTAGCTACCTCCGACCATGACGAGACCAAAGAGCAGCCCGATGAACGCTCCGCCCGATGATCCCGTCGCGGCACCGCCGAGCACGACGAATATGCCTCCGAGCAGGGCCAGCAGTACGAAGGTCTTGGTGGTGTTTTTGAAGGTTGCTTCAGACATGAAAACTCGCTTTCGAAGCTCGTTCTTTACAACGAGCCATCAGCTAAGCCTATTCCCCTACGAGCGTTCGCACGAGCGTGCGGAGTGTGAGATCGATGTAGCGCTTCTGTGACATCTGACGGTGGTCATCCCATAGTGTCGGAACATGACGTTCTTTACGACCGAGACGGTCAAGTTCTGGAAAGGCTTGGCCAAGAACAACAACAAGGCGTGGTTCGATACGAACCGCAAGACCTACGAGACGTACTTGAAAGAGCCCTACTACCGGCTCGCAGAGGCGCTCATCGAACAGGTTCAAGAGGTTGAGCCCGAGTACACCACTCCCCCGAAGCAGGCCGTGTACCGGATTAACCGAGACACCCGGTTCGCCAACGACAAGACGCCGTACAAAACGAACCTTGGCATCACCCTGGGTCGCAACGAAAAGCACGATCCGGGCTGGCCTGCGTACACCGTCAGGTTAGGCGTTGAGGGGATTTGGGTCGCTGGCGGCCTCTACAGGCCCGGCACCGAACTGCGCGACCACGTGCGGCGCTACATTGGTAAGAAC
Organism: uncultured Acidimicrobiales bacterium; assembly: GCA_964535395.1. Taxonomy (GTDB): domain Bacteria; phylum Actinomycetota; class Acidimicrobiia; order Acidimicrobiales; family SHLQ01; genus SHLQ01. The sequence continues at coordinate 6,521 of CAZHUR010000052.1, read as the reverse complement.
GCTGCGGAGCTCAAGAAGATCGAGCGCAAGTCGACCAAATTCGCCAAGACCTTTGGCGCCCTACAAGGCGAGGCACACAAGCGTGTTCCCGCAGAACTGAAGCAGTACGTAGATGTCGAACCCCGCGTGCTCAACACGCAATGGGTGTACTGGCGCGACTTCGAAAACCCCAAACAATTCCTCGATCCGAACCTCGATCAGTTCATTCTCGACCAATGGGAGATTGCTCGTCCGGCCATGGACTTCTTAAAGGACGCAGTACGAAGCTTCTGAGGGCCGGAGCTTCTGAGACTTAGTCTTCGTCGGCTTCTTCGAGACCTCGCCGAATGGCGTCGACGACGCTCTCATCGGCGAGTGTGGTCGTATCACCGAGCGCCTGGCCTTCGGCGACGTCTCGGAGCAGGCGACGCATGATCTTGCCGCTGCGAGTCTTTGGAAGATCCGGGACGATATACACGTCTCGAGGACGCGCGATCGGGCCGAGCTTTTTTGCGACATGGGCGCGCAGTTCTGAGCAGAGTTGGTCGTTCTCGCTCAGACCCCCGACGAGGATCACGTAGCCAACGATCGCCTTGCCGGTCGTGGGATCGTTCGCTCCCACCACCGCTGCTTCGGCAACGGTGTGGTGATCGACCAAAGCAGACTCGACCTCGGTCGTCGAGATGCGGTGCCCGGAAACGTTCATCACGTCATCGACGCGACCGAGCAACCAGAGGTAGGCATCGTCATCGAGCTTCGCGCCGTCACCTGCGAAGTACTTGCCGGGGTAGGTCTTCCAATACGTGTCGAAATAGCGTTCCGGGTCGCCCCAGATGCCTCGGAGCATCGAGGGCCATGGCTTGGCGATCGTCAGGTAACCCCCGCCGTTGGTGACCGGGTTACCCATGTCGTCGACCAACTCTGGGAAGACGC
>CAZHUR010000052.1:0-5509 GCA_964535395.1 uncultured Acidimicrobiales bacterium | reverse complement strand
CCCCCGCCGTTGGTGACCGGGTTACCCATGTCGTCGACCAACTCTGGGAAGACGCCGGGAATGCCATGGCACGCTGAGCCTGGTTTCGTAGTCGTCACGCCCGGCAGCGGCGTGATCATGTGGCCGCCGGTCTCTGTTTGCCACCAGGTATCCATGATCGGCAGAGATTCTTTGCCAATGTGCTCGTGGTACCACATCCACGCTTCGGGGTTGATTGGTTCGCCAACGGTTCCAAGCACCCTGAGCGAAGAGAGGTCGTAGCCATCGACTTCATCCTCGCCCCACTTCATGAAGGTTCGAATAGCGGTAGGAGCGGTGTAGAACTGGGTCACGCCGTAGCGGTTGATGATGTCCCACAGGCGTCCCTTGTGCCACATGGCGCGATCGGTGCCGTTGCGTTCCGATTCGCGGGGCGTATCGGGCGTTCCTTCGTACATGATGCTCGTTGCGCCGTTGGCGAGAGGGCCGTACACGATGTAGCTGTGTCCGGTGACCCAGCCAATGTCGGCCGCACACCAATAGACGTCGGTATCGGGATGGAGATCAAAAACGTACTTGTGGGTGAACGCAACCTGGGTGAGATATCCACCGGTCGTGTGCATGATGCCCTTCGGCTTCGCGGTCGTGCCCGAGGTGTAGAGCAAGTACAACAGCTGCTCGGCATCCATTGGTTCGGCGGGACAATCGAGCGATGCTTCTGCCATGACGTCGTGGTACCAAACATCGCGACCTTCGACCATCTCAACAACGGTGTCGCAACGATTCACAACGACTACATTTTCGACCGTTGGCGCACCGTCGAGGAGTGCTTCGTCGACCTTCTCCTTCAGCGCAGCTGGAGCTCCGCGGCGGTAGCCAGCATCTGCGGTGATGATCAGCTTGCAGTCAGCGTCTTCGCAGCGATCCCTGATCGCGTCTGGGCTGAAGCCTCCGAAGATGACCGAGTGAACAACACCAATACGGCTGCACGCGAGCATTGCAACGGGCAACTCGAGGATCATCGGCATGTAAATTGCAGCGCGATCACCTTTCTTCAGCCCGAGCGCCTTCAGCGCGTTCGCGAACTTCTTTACTTCGTCGAGCAGCTCTGAGTAGGTCACCGTACGAACGTCGCCGGGTTCGCCTTCGAAATGGAACGCGACCTTGTCGCCGCGACCAGCCTCGACGTGGCGATCGAGGCAGTTCTCGCTGAGGTTGAGCTGGCCATCGCTGAACCACTTCGCGTTCGGTAGGTCCCATTCGAGGACCTTGGTGAAGGGCTTTTGCCAGGTAACGAGCTCCCGGGCCTGCCGGGCCCAGAAGGCCTCGTAGTCTTCGTTTGCCTCATCGTAAAGTGACGAGTCCGAAGTCAGCGCGTTCGCTTTGAAGGCCTCCGAAGGCGGGAACCTACGGTCCTCAAATTCGAAGACACCAATTGTCGAATCGCTCATTTCGTTCCTCACTCCTAAATCCGGGCATCACGTTTGGACTCATTCGACCTTAGACCGCGAAGTTCTCAGAGACGATCTGGAGAGTCCGGCTACGTTCGCAAAATTGTACGGACTTCCAGTCGCACAAGACGACCGATTAGTTATGCAGGTATGGAAGAGCCAGCAAGGTGTGAGACGACTCGGTTCCGGATGTAGGAATCTTCAAGTCTGGTCTCGACTGCAAGGAGGTCGATGTCCTCTTCACGGAAGTACTCTGGTCGCGTTTTCCGTACCCGGGAAATCAGATCGAGATATGCCTCGACAAGCTGATCGCCGCTACGGGTCGGAGGAAGTCCAACCGAGTGTCCCCCAATTGAAAGACAAGAGAAGCCAATTTCGAGCGGGGTGCGTCCTGAACTTTCCATGAAATTTAATCTAACCGCGTTCCGCAATCTCGTCTAGGCCCTTCGAAACCTTTTACTATCTGAAAAAGAGATGGGAGTATTTCGTGTTCATTTTTGATCACACTTCCCACTCAGCGACGTAAAACCCACCCAATCCGTCTTCTGCGAGCAGTGAATCGGCTTCGCGGACACGACTGCGGAACTTCAGCGCAGCCAAGTCTCCGACGGCCGCGTTTTCCTCCCACATGCGCTTTCCTTCCTCCACCAACTCGCTAATCCCGTGCCCGCGCAGCCATTCAGACTGGGTAGAAACACGGTCGGCAGGCCCCACGGCGCGTTGGAGCTGTTCGAGGTCGACGTCGACGGTGATGTCCTTCGTTCCGAGCTGATCGAGGGGATTACCGGCCCTCGCGTGTTCGGAATAGGTGCGGATCTCGACCTCAGCGCTGTTGAGACGTGCGTAGTCGATCACGATGACTCGTCCCAGCGCCAGCGCCGATCGTGCTGCGGCCAACCACGAAGCGGCCCCAGGCTGAAAAACTGCCGATCCTACCGATGCGTCGAAGAGCGCCTCAAAGTCGTGCCCCATGTTGGAGGGCACCAGCTCGAGGCTCCCATCGGAGGAGATTGCAACATCGAGCGTCTGGAGCACTCCCCCGACTCGCTCGATGCGGCCGAACGCAAGATTGTCGAGCAGCTCGTTTGCGACGACAACGCCGGTCAGCCCCTCGCCGATCACTTCGGGTAACAGCTCGTCGACGCTCAGAACCGTGTCGGGATGCTGAGCACGCTGGTGCTCGGACCGCTCGACAGCAATGTACCGGAGCGCTTCTCGACACTGCGGGTCAGCATCCAGGATCGATCTGGCCAGGGTTCCGGGACCGGCTCCGTAGTCGACCACCGTGAACAGGTCTGGTCGGCCGAGACGGATCCAGTCGGTATCGATTGCGTTAGCCACGACGTGGCCAAAGAGCGGACCCACCTCGGGGCTGGTAATGAAATCGCCGCGGCGTCCGGCCTGGCCGACACCGAAATAGAAGCCGTGTTCGGGGTGGTAGAGCGCCAGCTCGACCACATCTGCATACGGCATTGGGCCGTTGCTTTGAATCTGTTCCCTGACCAGTTGGTCAAGAGGGGTGAGTTCGATGCTCAGCCGCCCAGTCCAAGCAGGCTGACGTTAGAGACCGTGTCTACGAACCGTGGCCAAACACCAAAGGCCAGCGTCGCAAAGACGGTGAGCCCCAAGGCACCGTTCAGTGATACCGGAATGCGGATTGGGGTGACATCGCCATCGGGAGCATCGTCAGCCCACATCGTGCGCAGTACCGCCAGGTAGTAGTACAACGCAATGACCGAGTTGACTGCGGCGATGACCGCCAGCGAGTAACCCAGAGCAGTGTCCGCGTTGATCAGTGAACGGAACACGACGAACTTTGCCCACCAACCGCCGAGTGGCGGAATGCCGGCGAGTGACATCAAGAAGACGGTCATCGCTGCGGTGAGACCCGGTGCGTAATGGAACAACCCGGCATAGGAGGAGATCTCCGCCGACCGGGTCTTGCGAGCAATCGCCAGGATGACCCCGAACACGCCGAGGTTCATAGCTGCGTAGATCACCAGGTAGGTGACTACAGCGCGCAGTGATTCGTCGCCAATAGACGCGCTCTCGCCGGCGACGGCGAGCGGCGCCATGATGTAACCCGCGGACGCGATGCCCGAGTACGCCATCAGCCGAACCAGGTTGGTCTGGCGCAATGCGATCAGGTTGCCGACGGTCATCGAGGTTGCAGCCAGCACCCACATGAGCGGTTGATAGATATCGAACCGACCCCAGAACGCTACGTAAATCAACTGAACGAGCGCTACGAAACCTGCGGCCTTAGATGCAACTGCCAGAAACGCAGTCACCGGAGTTGGGGCACCTTCGTAGGTATCTGGCGACCAGGTGTGGAAGGGAACTGCGGACACCTTGAAGGCAAAGCCCGCAATCACGAACACGACCGCGAGGCTTGCTACCGAGGTCGACTCGGCGGTGTTCACGGCTTCACCGATATCGCTGAGAATTGTCGACCCAGCCACGCCGTAGAGCAGCGACATGCCGTAGAGCAGGATCGCTGAGGCAAAGACACCCATCAGGTAGTACTTCAGCCCAGCTTCGTTCGACTTGAGATCTCGTTTGCGCCACGTCGCCATGAGATATGCAGGAATCGACAAGAGTTCGAGTGCAACAAAGATCGAAATGAGATCTCGAGATGAAGCCATCATGACCATGCCAAGGATCGATGCCAGGAGCAACGAGTAGTACTCGCTCTCCCAGTAGTCGCCTTCGGCGATGTAGTTGGTCGAGAGCAGTACCACGACATAGCCCGTCAGCAAGAAGAAGGCCTTCATGACGAGCGCGAAGTTGTCGACCACGTAAGCGTCGTTAAACAGGAAGCGGTCTTGGCCATCGATTGCGAGCGTTACGACCGGTACCAACGCAGCGAGCAGACCAATGCCCGCAAGCCCAGAGGTGTACTTGCGACCGCGTTCGAGGAACACGACGTCGACGACGGTGAGCAATGCACCAAAGGCCAACAAGATGATCTCGGGCGCGAGCGCATGCCAATCGATTGGCGGGCGCTCAAATTGCGCTACCTGAGCGAACAAGGTCGAGGTCATTGACTACTCTCCCTCGGCCGTGGAGACGACGCCGAGGTTTGCGAGTGCCACTTCGAGGCCCTCTCGCTCACAGGTTCCAATATCGAAGTTGTCTTCGTTCGCGTCGCCGAGGTCGACCTGGAAGCATTCGCTCAGGTTCGCGTCGACCGCAGGGTCGGTGACGTTGAAGATGAGGCCCGGTACGAGACCGAAGAGCAGGATCAAGAAGAGCATCGGCATCCAGGCAAGGTATTCCTCGCGGTTCGTGTCGACGATCTCTGGGTTGTCAGCAAACTCTTCGCTCGGGGTGCCGAACGCGGTGCGCTGGAGGAGCCACAACAGGTAGCCAGCAGCGAGAACCGTGCCGAGCGCAGCGATGACCATGTAGGTGCGGAACAAGCCTTCGGAGAGACCGTTGGCCGGGTTGTATGCAGCGAGGATTGCTGGGAACTCGCCCCAGAACCCGGCGAGGCCCGGAAGGCCGAGCGAAGCCATTGTGATGAACCCGAGAATCCAACCCATGCGAGGAGCTTGGACCAGCAGGCCGCCGAGACGCTTGATCTCGAGTGTGTGGTAGCGATCCTTCACCGAACCAGCAACAAAGAACAACATGCCGGTGATCAGACCGTGAGCGACCATGCCGAACACCGCAGCGTTGATGCCCCAGTCGGTGAGGGTCGAGATGCCGAGCATGACATAACCCATGTGGGCAACCGATGAGAACGCGATCAAGCGTTTCATGTCGGTCTGGGCAAGACAGCCGAGCGCTCCGTAGATGATGCCGATGACAGCGAGAAGACCAATCCATGGGGCCCACACCGAAGCGGCCTCTGGAAGGATCGGAATTGCGATACGCACAAAGCCGTAGGTTCCGAGCTTGAGCAATACCGCAGCCAAGATGACCGAGCCCTGCGTTGGAGCTTGGGTGTGAGCGTCGGGAAGCCACGTGTGGAACGGGAACATCGGCACCTTGATGCCAAAGCCGAGGAACATGCCGCCAAAGATCCAGATCTGAGCGCTTCGGCTCACGCCGTTCTCGGCAACTGCGTCGGAGAG
>CAZHUR010000051.1:0-10658 GCA_964535395.1 uncultured Acidimicrobiales bacterium | reverse complement strand
CGCATGTGCGGACGGCATCGATGATCGCATCGAGTTCGGTCGATCCGTCGTCGACAGCTGAACCGGCTGTGTCATCTGCGCACGACTGTTCTTCGATGGTGAGCACAAGTCCCGAATCGGCAAGTTCGACAAAAACTGCAGCGTTCTCTGAGTTTTCGACCACTTCGAAGACTTCAGGCCGTTCGGCTCCTGGTTCACGCGAGGCCGACTCGTTGGCGGCTTGTTGTTCGGTGTTTGCTGCCACGGTTGTCGTTGTTTCCGGTGATGTGTCAGGAGGCGCTGTCTCGATGTTGGTTGTTTCGTCGGGTTCCTCAATATCGCTGGTTTCCACGTCTTCGACAACCGTCGTCGTGTTCGCCGTGGTCGTCGTCGGTTCATCATCTGCCGGGCCCGGTTCAACTACCGAATCGGGACCCGTGCAGCCAATTGCGACCACTACCAGCAGCAGGAAACCTGCCACGGGCCGTGCGCGGAAACGGGATCTCATTGCCACAGGTTAGGTGCCGCGATGCGCCCGGCAGACTCACCTCACATTCGCGCATTGCACCACCGAAGAAACCGTTCCGCGAGATGCGCCTACAGCGGGACCGCGCAAGACTGGTCTGATGCCCAACTCCCCGACGCGACCGGTGCGCCACCGTGCTGTTCAGACTTGTGCTGCGCTGCTGGTCGGCGCAGTGCTGGTCACTGCATGCTCGACGGCGACACCGGTGGCAGAACCGTCGACAACAAGCGCCGACGCTCGCGACGTCGCCGAGCCGGGGAGTTCGGTCGCTGCGACCACGACGACGAGCACCACAACGACGACTAGCGAGCCACCGATCGCTCCGGCGGCGATCGTCCACGTATTGGGTTCTATCCGTTCGACTCCCGTCAACCGAGACGTGAGCGCCGACTTGGCACCGGTTCTGCTCGACGACGACTCGACCATTGCGTCTTTGGGCTGCGCACCATCGACGGGTTGTGAGACGAGTGATCTCGCAAGCTGGTCGGCGAACGAACTGAATGCGTTGAACCTGGCCACATTGGCGGCGACTACCGATGGCCTCCAGGCCTTGGACGGGGCAGCTGAAGCTCTCGCATTGAGTGGCACGGCCACCTTTGGATACGGCGCCACGATCGACGAGGCCGCGACGCCAGCGATCGTGGGTTCTGACGACCGTCCCGTGGCGCTCTTCGGCTACAGCGCGGCTAGTGGGCTCGCCGACGGGATGGCTGCGACGGAAACTGGTCGGGGCATTCTCGCCGGACCGGACGCAGTCGATGTTCTGAGCGAAAGAATCCTGGAAAGCAAAGCTGCAGGCGAGTTTGTGGTCTTGTTCATCGATTGGGCCCTCGTCGAATCCCGGGCTCCTACCGAAGCCGAACTAGCCACGATCGAAACCTTCACCGCCTTGGAGGTCGACGTCATTGTTGGGCACGGCTCTGACTTCCTGCAACGCTTTGAACAAGTCGACCAGACCTCGGTCGTGTACAACCTCGGTAATGCGGCAACCACTACCGACGTGGCGTTGCGGCGAGATACCGCATTGTTGCGGCTGACCGTCGATGAACTTGGGTCTCGGACCTGTCTCATTCCCGGAGAAGGCGGCCCGCACGGTGTGGCGATGGACGACCCAACAACCTTCGACTGTCCCTAGGTCTTGTCCCAACCCGTACCCAGCGGCTAGCCGCTACCCGGAGAGGAGACCGCGGTAGAGCAGTTGTTGGCGTAGGAGTTCGGAATTGTCGAACAGGAGCGCGTCAAATCCCAGCGTCATAGCCGCCACCACGTTCGCCGATGAGTCGTCGATAAAGACGGCGTCTTGAGGTCGCACCGAGTAGCGCTGACACAAGAGGTCGAAGATCTGACGCCCGGGTTTCACAACGCCCTCGCGCCCGCTGATCACCATGCCTTCAAAGTGTTGGAAGAACGGATAGTTCGCCTCGATCGAAGCAAAGGTGTCCTTGCCCCAGTTACTGAGCGCGAGAAGTTGGACGTCGGTGCCGCTTAACTCTTCGAGTATTGCGACCGTCCCTTCAAGGACCGGGCCGAGCGTTTCACGCCAACGCTCCGCGTATGCCATGACCAGATCTCGGTGTTCCGGATGGCGCTCGGCGACGGCGGCCACTACATCACCTATTGGTGTCCCCCGATCGAGGTCAGCGTTGTCGTCCATGGTCAGCACGTTGTCGAGGAAATGGTCGAGTTCGGAAGGATCTGTGATGAGTTTGGAATAGAGGTTTCGGCGGTCCCACTCAATCAAAACATTGCCGAGGTCAAAGATGACCGTACGTCTATTGCTCACTACCTGCACTCCCGCTTCCGATCCCGTCCGACATCATCGCCGGTCTAGTTAAGTGCGGCCAAGTCTTAACAGAAGTTGCTCGGCGAGTTCGGGAGCCTTCTCTTGACCAAGAATGCATCGTTCCTCGGGTAGGAAGTGGACTCCGTCGATTGTGATGACCTCAAATGGCGCGCCGGCCTGCAGGCTGCACCATGGATCTAGCGTCACTTCATCGGCCGACTCAGTAGCGCTGACATAGACAACACGGACGTCTTGTCGAGGTGGCTCATAGTCCCGGGCGGCCCGTCGGATGATCGGTCCGAGTTGTCGCTCAGCATCGATTGGAGTCGGTGTTGTACCTGCCTCTCGTGCGTGTCGATAGCGGCGGCGAGCCAACGCGAAGCTAGCCCTCTCGGTTACACGCCCCGTTCCAGCAGCGGCGACCGCCCGAAGACCCTCGGTCTTGAACAAGTCCTGATACTTCTCTCGAATCGTGCCCGTGTCGTCGACGTGAAGACCAGCCATGACCGTATCGATCAGGACGACCGCTTCGACCTCATCACCGCGCTCCAAGAGCAGCCGGGCCATCTCCCAGGCAAGGAGGCCACCGGTCGACCAGCCGACGAGAACATGAGGGCCAGTCGGCACAGCGGTGTCCAAAGCATCGAGCATGACCGTTGCTTGCTCGGCAATGCTCTCCGCAATCTCGCTGCGAGCGTCGGCGCCGGGAAGACGTATGCCCACGACGGGGATGTCCGCGTCGAGCCCTTTGACCAGAGGTGCATAGCGGAGCAGATTCCCGCCTCCTGGTGGAAGCAGGACCAATGGCCGCTGTCCGCCAGACTTGCGAAGCCATTCGACCAGATCGCCCTTGGAGCCCTCCGGTCGCTGTTGCCCCGACGGGGTTAGATCATCTGTGAACGTTCCAGCAGCTAGGAGTGCCGGAGTGGGAGCGTCGATCAACTCCCCAATCGCGACACGTCGTCCGAATTCGCTCTCGATCATCGACACGATGGCCACAGCGTGCAACGAATCACCGCCGAGATCAAAGAAGTCGCTATCGGGGCCTACCTCGGCTCCGTCGAACGCACGACTGAACACGTTGGCGATCTTGGTGACCGCAGCACTGGCGGGAACAGCGGCGAGCGTGGTTTGGGTAGGTCCGGATCGAAGCGGCGTGAGGACGGCGGGGTCGAGGCCAGCTCGGTCGAGCTTCCCGTTGATTGTGCGAGGCAGCGACTCGACGACAACGACCGCTGTCGGCACATGGGTCGCCGGAAGCACATCGAAGCTGTGTCGTCGGATATCTGCTGCACGCGGGGTGTCGCCGAGAACGGTGCTCGGTTCAACATATGCGACAAGGCCGCGCCCGCTGCGCACAACGATGCACGCTCCAACACCGTCGATCCCGCTGATGGCAGATTCGATCTCCACCGGGTCAACTCGAACTCCACCTACCGACAACTGTTCGTCGAGCCGGCCAACAAAGTCGATCGTGTTGGACGAGCGACGAATGACAAGATCTCCGGTTCGATAGGAGCGCACTTCGTCGTCGTCACCGAAGAAGACGTCCGACGGGCCGTCGATGTATCCGGTCGAAACGCCGGTGCCAGACAGTACCAATTCTCCAGGCACGTCGAGGGCTACGGGTCGCCCGCTCGCGTCGACCACCTCGCAAGTCATGCCCGGGATAGGAGCTCCGATCGAAACCGAGGACCCAAACCCATCGTCGGCACGACAGCGGTGGGCGGTAGCCCAAACAGTGGCCTCGGTCGGGCCGTACTCGTTGATGAGTTCACAATCGGGAAGCTCACGGAAATGAGCTTCGACGACCCCTGGAGGGCACGCCTCACCTGCGACGATCATCGTCTGTAGAGAGGCGAGGAGGGCCGGATCTCGGCCGACCAACGCGCCATAGAGTGATGGCACCGTGAGCATATGGGAGATTCGGCGATCGGCGATCAGCGCGCCGAGTTGGTCGACGTCATGGGCTTCGACTTCGGTCGGCAGGACGAGTTCTCCTCCGTCGGCCAGCGTCCAAAAGATGCCAGCGACCGAGGAGTCGAAACCTGCACTCGACATGAGCAGGTAGCGCTCGACCGGGTCGGTGTAGAACTCTCGTCGTGCCGCCAGTGACGCCCGGAGATTTCGGTGAGAGATCGGCACGCCCTTGGGTAGACCGGTTGAGCCGGACGTGAAGATGAGGTACGCCTCGGTGTCGAGTCGCGAATCGTTGAAGAGCGATTCATCATCCATGACGATCGGGAGAACGGCCTTGTCGGGTTGGTCGACCAACACCGTCGGCACGCCTGCAAGCCCCGCGTGGCAATCTCCCGCCGACACGGCAGCTCGCACGTCGGCCTGAGCAACGAGGGACGCCAGTCTCGGCGCAGGTTGACTTACATCCAACGGGACATAGCTCGCGCCGAGAAGCCAGATTCCCCAGATAGACGAGATGAGCTCGACCGAGCGCGGCACGCACAACGCGACGCGATCTCCAGCTCTGACGCCGACCGCCCTCAATCGCGCTGCCACGAGATGAGCTTCCGCGTCCAGCTCCGCGTAGGTCAATGAGTTCTGACCGCATCGAACAGCTGTTGCTTCGGGGTTCCGTCCGACAGCACCAGCGATCAAGCTCAGCGCTGACCGAGATTCATCACGCACCTCGGGGCCCATGAGCGGGGCCAGTTCTTCGACGAGGTCTTGCACCTTGGTTCCAGGGGCCTCAACGAGCAGGTCGAGCGCTGAGGAGAACTGCTCTAACAGAGCGGTGGCCCGCTCGCGGCCAACGGTCGCTCCCCGATACTCACACCCGATCTCGACCAACTCTCCTCGGATCTGAACAAAGAAGGTGAGGTCGTTGACTGCGGTACCCGACGACAGGATCTCGTGGCGCACCTCAGAGCCGTCCAGGTATGCCGGAGCGAGTTCTTCAATGGCGAGCATGACCTGCCCGGTCGGAGCAGAAATGCCACGTTCTGCCGCAGCCGCTCGCACGTCTCGCCACGGTACTGCCCTGTGTTCGAGAGAATCGGCTAGTTGCTCGCCTGCCGTGCGGGCGAGCTGACCTAACGAGTGCGCATCGGCTACATCGATCAGCAGAGGCAATGGGTTCAAGAAGTACCCGACTACATTCGCTATCGCGGGGTGATCCCGGACCGAAGAGGTCACCGTGAGCTCGAGTGTTGGACCGTCGAACGCCGGACGAACCGCTGCTGCCAGCGCAGCCATAGCGTTTCCGAACAAAGTCGGAGCCGGAGCGTTGCGCAGCTGCGTGGCCGTGATCTTGGTCTGCTGATGGACATAGCCATCGGCTTCGCCTCCGGGGCCTCGGACGCTGAGCTTGCCAACAGCACCATCAGGGTCCCAGAGCGCTTCGGGCCTCGCTGGTCGGTTCGCTAGCCATCGTCCATGCGCCGCATAGCTTGCCTCGAGCTCGGGCAGCGACTCGCCTCGATACGCCAGATCGATTTGATTCCACAACACGTCGAGCGAGCCGGCGTCGCTCGAGATGTGGTGGGTTCGCAGGAGCAGACCGCTGGTGCCCAAATCACCGGGGTGACCGCTCTCGAGATGATGCGCTGTAATGAGCGGTCCGTTGACAAGGTCGAAAGTTTCCAGATTCAGGCTCTCTGCGAGCAAGCTGAGTGAAGCGAGCGAACTGGACTCGTGCGAGATTCGTAGCGCTGCGTCCAGCAAAAGCTCTGTTCTGTCGATGCCGTAGCTCGTCCTCAACGTCGGTTGGTTTTCGACGACGGTCCGAATCGCATTATTCAACCGGTCTCTGTCGACGTCTTCTGGCAGGTAATACAAGCGAGCGACGTTGTAGCGGAGGTCCTCGGGGTCGCGGCGCCATTCATAGAGCATCGACTCCTCCCCCGCCGAAAGCGGCGCCGGTGCGTGCAGATCCAGCTCTGGGATATGGAGTTGGCCAACATTGGCCGTGACGGCGGTGTTCGACAGATTCTCTTCGATGTATTCAGCCAGCTCGGCGATCGTTCGCTGCTTGAATGCGAGGGATTCAGCGATGAGCAAGCCGAAGTGGTCACTGACCCGAACGATCATCTCGAGCGCATGCAGCGAGGTGCCGCCGAGCGTAAAGAAGTCTTCAGTCGCAGTCACCTCGGGAATTCCGAGCACCGCTCTCCAGATCGACGCGATCTGTTCTTCGGTTTCGCCGGCCACAGCCTGGCCGGTGAGAGCAACGTTGCTCCGCCATAGCGCCGGCGCCGGCAGTGCTTCGGTATCGACCTTGCCGTTCGTGGTGAGCGGAATCTGATCGACGACTTCTATGGCCCGTGGCACGCTATGGGCTGGCAGTCCTTCGCGGAGCGATTCGTTCAGCACCTCAAGATCAAGACCTTCATCGGCTTCGATCCAAAGCGTCAATGTCTCGGGTCTTTTCGGCTCATACCCAACTTCAGCGAGCATCGTTGTGATAGCCGCAATCTCGTCGGCGTCCATTGGATCATCGAGTTCGAACAGGGCTTCTTCGCGGGTCTTGTGTCCGAGTCGAACGTCCCAGCTGTACGGCACAGCGTAGTTGTGGTGGCCCTGCTCCATCTTGTGAACAAAGATGCCGGCCGCGTTGATCAAACAATTTGTGGATCGTCCCGAGTCCGGAGGGCGCTTCCATGTGTTGGTGCCTTCGAGAGTTTCATAGAGCTCCGAAAGCGGTACGTCCACGTATCGGTACAGGTCGATGAAGCTGACGCGGTCAAAGAGTGTGTGGTCTTCGAGAAACTCCACATCCATCTGCTCTGAGACTGCGTCGGAGGTGTTGTGGTACGCGCGGCGAGCTTCCCGAACCATCTCGTCGATCGCGTCTGGATCAAACCGGTCAGCGCCGAACATCCCGGGAACAAGGCGGGTCTCGAAGAATTGACCTCGCGACAGCCCGGTGACGATCGAGCGAATGCCTAGCTCCTCGGCCTTCGCTAGCGCAACTGTATAGATGGCCTTATAACAGCCATTGCACACATTTGAGAATCGTTCGAGGCTGTCGCGGAAGATCTCGTTCATACCATCGACGGTGACTATCTCGTGATCGACGCCAAGCGCCTTTGTTGCACGCTTTGCGTTCGCTATCGCCTCGTCGGCCAGGTAGCCGTTGTCGAGGGTGACCGCAAAAACTCGAGCACCGAGCTCGACGAGTTTGTACAGCGCGTAGGTGGAGTCTTTGCCGCCGGAGATCAGATGAATGACGTCGTAGTCACCAATCGAACGCGACCGAGCTTCGGCGAGGGCCTTCTCTAGGTCTTCCTGGGTCTTGAACCACTCGTCGGCCTGGGGCGCCACGGCATCGAACTGATGGCAGCTGGAACAGACACCTTCTTGGTCGATCTCGACATCGGGCACATTGGACGGCAGACCACATCGCACGCAGTGCACCAACATGCGATCAGTTCGTGGACTCCAGAGCCGCGCAACGGCGTTACGCACGCCAGGAACAGACCGGGCGAGGTACTCGATCTCTCCGGGCTCGAGGCGAATTCCACCGACTTTGATCTGCTCGTCAATGCGACCCAGATAGACCATCGTGTTCGGATCGATGAGTTTCACGAGGTCCCCGCTCCGATATGCGACGCCGCCACCGGAATCGACAGACATGAAGCGATCCGCGTTTAGTTCCTCCCTTCGGAGATAACCGGCGGTCATTCCGTTGCGGCCGATGAGTAGTTCGCCAGGAACACCAAAAGGCACCTGTTGCCCGTGGGCGTCGAGAACGAAGAGTTCGACCCCGGGGGCCGGTCGGCCAATCGGAACTTCGGGACCCGGGTCGCTTTCGGGGTCGTACCGGTGAATCATGCATCCAACGACGGTCTCGGTTGGACCATATTCGTTGTAGATCGAGAGGGGTCCGGGGTGGACGTCTAGGAACCGATCTGCCAGATCGGTCATGAACGCTTCGCCGCCGACGATGATGCCCGACAGCTTCGACAGTGATGACTCTGGGCCATGACCCAGCATCTTCACAAGCAGTTCAAGATGCGAAGGCGTAGCTTTCATCAGCGTGACAACGTCTTGTTCGACGATCTCTCGTAATGCGCTGAGACCGCCGGACCGATGAACGGTCATCATGCCGCCGGTCAGGAATGGTAGATAGAGCGTCGTGATTGTGAGATCGAACGAAAGTGAGGTGAACAGTGGCATCGTCGGCGTGTCGGCACCGACGTAGGCGGACTGTGCAAAGCCGAGATATTCGTTCAGCCCGGCGTAGGTGATAGGCACACCCTTCGGAAGCCCGGTGGATCCCGACGTGTAGATGACATAGGCGATGTCGGAGTCGGCCGGCCTTTGCTGGGCAGCACGCTCAGCGATGATCGGCAGGTCGAAGAAATCGGACACCGACGTAACGACGACCTCGCAGCCCGAGTCTTCACGTATGTACGCCCTTCGCTGATCAGGATATGCGGGATCGATCGGCACGAACGCTGCGCCAGCCCTCTGGATTCCGTGGATGGCCACGACCGCATCGACGCTCGGCCCGATCTCAACTCCGATTCGGTCGCCCGGGCCGTACCCCGCCTTGCACAGTCGTTCAGCGACATGCTCTACACGCTCGTCGAATTCTTGAGCGGAAAGAGCTGTGCCGTCATCACCTTGGATGACCGAGCGGTCGGCATCGATCTTGAGCTCTTCGGCAATGCGCTCGACGACACCCCCCGAAAGCGGTGTGCCGGGACCCGAGTCAGCGAACTTCGCTAGCTGATCTTTTTCGTCGCGACCGACCAGACCAATGGAGTGAACGGGTTGGTCGGGGTCTGCAAGGAAAGCATCGAGCACCGCTGCGACGTGTTCGCCAGCGCGTTGGCGTTGTACGGCGTCACCAGCTCGATGGTTTATGTCGAGCGCGACTTCGAGCACCCCGGTTCCGTCATAGTCGAGCGCTTGGACTCGAAGCTGATGATGGGGATCGATGTGGCCGGGATGGATCCACTGGGTCGAGGCACCGATCGGCCCAAAGTCGCCAAGCGTGGCGGTCTGCACGTTGAGGACCACGTCAAAGTCTTGGCGAGGGCTCATTCCCAGGTGAGCGTTGCTCAGAAGTTGGAAAAATTGGCGAGCGATCTTCGAGTGGAGTGACGAAAACGTATCTTCGCGGTCCACCGTCACCTGCAGCGGAAACAGTTCGATGAGAGGGCCAATAACCCCCTTGGTTTCCCTAGTCGACCGGTGATGGATCGGAACGCCGATCGTGACCGTCTCGTTCCCCATTCGACCGAGATAGGACGCGGTCATCACCGCCAGGGCGACCGCTCGACTGAGCTCCGGGCTAATCAGCGCAAACGGCTTGCGAGCGACCAGCTCGTCGAGCTGACCTTGTCGGCCCGTCGACATGTCGATCCGGACTCGATCTGCGAGAGTAGTCAGCTCGCCGATTCGATACATCTGGGTTGGGGCCGGTGCCGGTTGCGCGTCCCAGTATTTCTTCGCTCGTTCAACGAGCACCGGCTTTTGAGCTGAGAGCAGCTCGGCCACCACGTCGGCATATGACAACAAGTCGACGTGGTCACCCTCGTACTCCTTTGCCACAGCGTTGAAGAAGTTCTCTGAACTCGCAGCATCGATCACCAGGTGATGCACGTTCACGAACCACGCCCAGTCGTCTTCTCCAAGATCAACGAGCACCGACTCATAGGCGGCGGTCGCGGTGTCGAGAGGAACCTGGACTCTTGCGCTGATCCAGGCATCGAAATCAGTCGGGGCAACTCTCGCGATCTTGCAGGGAGCTGGAGGCACGGGCGAAACCGTCCGATGAGGAACCCCATCGACCAGCATGACGATCGTGCGAAGAGCATCACTTTCGGCAACCACCGAATCGACTGCGTCGAGGAATTTCCCTGGCTCGATCGGTTGATCGAATCGGGTGACGAGCGCCATGTTCTGGTGAGGCGAGCCGGGTTCGAGCCGCTGTGACATCCAGATAAGTTCCTGGGCAGGCGAAAGCGACCGCCGAGGTTTGATCTGGACAGATTGGGTCATGAGCTAGCTGGCTGTCCGAACGTCGAGGTATTCGGACATCTTCGAAATGGTCTGAAAGTTTTCGAGCGTCACATCGCCTGGATCGACGACGAGCCCAGTCTGCTCTTCAATCCAATGGGTGATACGAATCACGCCGAGGCTGTCGACCGCGCCAGTGAGCAACAGGTCGGTGTCGTTCTCGACAACGACCTCATTGAGTACAACCTCGTCCTGAATGAACTCGGCGAGCGCTCCGGCTAGGGCATTCATGGCAGATCTTTCAGTTGGGCGATCTTCTTTGGTACGGCACGATCGGGGTCGGCGGATGCAAGATCGAGCACTTCCTGCTTAGCAACGATCTGTCGCTGCAGCACGCTCCATCGCCGCCGTCTCCCGCTCACGTAACTTTCGTGCATCCCCCAGGGT
>CAZHUR010000050.1:0-10685 GCA_964535395.1 uncultured Acidimicrobiales bacterium | reverse complement strand
ATATCGACGCCCGATCCGGTCGCCGTTGTGAACTCGCTCGGTCAACCCCCACTGCCGGGCCACGGTGCAGCATCACCGCACTACTTCAAGTTGGTCTATGGTCGTTCTACCCAGCTCGCAGGAGCACTTGCGATGGCCGGTGAGATCGACGACCTGACCCCAGACCCGCTGCCCGAGCCCGAAGAAGAAATTGACGATGACGCACCCGTCGAGGGCAACACCGTTGACGAGGGCAACACCGTCGATCAGGGCAATACCGCCGAAAATAGCAATGAGATCGCGCCCGCCGAGGCAAGCTCAGACGAAGAGCCGTCCGGCAACGAAGCGCCTGCCGACGAGTCTGAGTAGTCTGCTAGCTCACGGTTTCGCCATACATCGTGCCGAGATCGTCGGCGATCAGTTCAATGCGCTCACCGTCTGGGCCACTGAAGTAGATCGAGGTTTCGAAGTCGAAGTCGATCTGAACGCCCGCCTCGACGATCGCTTCACGAAGACGCGAATGGGTCTCTTTGTCAACGGACAGTGCTAAATGATGCAGGCCACCGAGGACCTCGCGGTATTCGCCGACGCCGAGGCCTGGAAAGTCAAAGAAGCCGAGCAGGTTGCCGTTTCCGATGTCGAAGAAGAAGTGCGTGGAACCTGGGTAGTCCCGGTTCTCGAAGAGCTCGGTCAATGGGAACCCGAGCAGGCCTTGGTAGAACTCGATCGTCTTCTCGATGTCGCTGCTAATGGCGACCACGTGATGGACGCCGCGCGCGGACGATGTTGGCCGCTCCCCCTTTGGGAGCAGATGCGTTGCCCGTAGTGCTTCCCACTCGGCTGTCCTATCAACGTGGTCGGTCATGATTGCGCAGCTCCTTAACTAGGCACGGCCTGAATCTCGAGTTCGATATTGATCTTGTCACCAATCAGCATTCCGTCAAGCCCGACCGGCATGTTGAAGCTAATTCCGAAATCGGATCGGAGGATCTCGCCAGTCGCGCTAAATCCAGCGCGAGTCGTGCCATACCCGTCGACCGCAACGCCATGAAACTCGAGGTCGAACACGACATCGTTCGTGACTCCGTTGATGGAGAGTTGACCTGCGAGAGATGTCTCGGTGACCGAGGTTGAGTTGAAGGTCATCTGCGGGTTGTCCTCCGCGCCGAAGAAGTCGGTGCTTTGGAGGTGACCGTCGCGGTCGGCGTTGTTGGTGTCGATCGAGGAGATCTCCGCGGCAGCTGAGACGGTGCTCTCGAGGGCGTTCTCCGCAATCACGATGCTTCCAGAGAATTCCTTGAACTGGCCTCGCACTTTGCTCAGGCCAAGGTGACGGACGGTGAAACCGATCGAGCTGTGGGATGGTTCGATGTCCCAGGTTCCTGGAGTGAGAGATTCAGACATTGAGAGGGCCTCCTAGCCATTCGAGCAAGTAGTTTATGGTTGAACTACTGGATACTTTATAGTTAACTCTTGAACTATTGCAACATCGACACGGCTATTCTTTAGGGATGAGTTCAACGAACTGGCTTTCCGATGACGAGATGCGTTTGTGGCGAGCATTTATCGCTGCGGCATCGGGACTTACCACGAGCATCGATGCATCCTTGAAGAAGTCGAACGAACTGAGCTTGGACGACTTTGAGGTGCTCGTGCATTTGAGCGAGGCAGACGACCGAAGGCTGCGGATGAGTGAGCTCTCCGATCACATCCTTCACTCACGCAGCAGACTCACCCAGCGCATCGACCGCCTCGGCGCACGAGGCTTTGTGATACGCGAGAAGTGCGACCAAGACGCCCGGGGAACGTGGGCGGTTCTCACCGCCGAAGGAATGGCCGCACTCGAAGCAGCAGCGCCGAGCCATCTCGCAGATGTCCGCGAGTTCTTCTTCGATCACATCGACAACAAAGACATCCCCTCGATGATCAACGCTCTAGAGAGCGTCGCCCAAGAGCTGCGTTCCTAATAGGCAAGACGTTTCGCCGTCTACGGCACAATCAAGACGTTTCGCCGTCTACGGCTCCCTGTGCCTGGCTCTTCATGATGCGCCGACTGCGTGGGCGACGCTGCGGGATCATCCCTCGCATTTCTTCAAGGTTTCCAAAGCACAGCAGTTGATCGTTTGCCTCGAGTACAAGGTTGGGCTTCGGCGATGGGATGACGGTGTTGGCTCTCTGCACCGTGAGAACGGTGATCTCGCGCTCTGCAAGTTCGCTCTCGCCCAGCGTGCGGCCCACGAACGAACCGTCAGAGCGCACGAGAAGCTCAGCAACGCCATAGCCGCGCGAAACCGACAGCTTTTGGCGCACGTCGAGTTCGGGAAAGGCCACCTGGTTATCGACGTAGTCAACGATCTGTCGGGCAATGTTCTGACCCGTGGCTCGCTCGATGCCCTGAAGGCCCGGTGACGAGTTCACCTCCATGACCAACGGCCCGCGATCGCTTTCGAGCAGATCCACACCGGCGACGCGCAGACCCAGAATCTGGGCTGATGCCACCGCAGCCTTTTGGTACGACTCTGGCAGGTCGATGACCTCCGGGTTGCCGCCGCGGTGCAGGTTCGAACGGAAGTCCTTGCCGTCAGACGATCGACGCATGGCACCCACGACCTCATCGCCGATGACAAAGGCCCGCACGTCGGTACCGGAACTCTCTTTCACGAACTCTTGAATGAGAACGTTCTGGCGAGTGGCCTGGAGCGTTTCGATCATGGCCTGAGCCACCACCAAGTCTGGGGCGAGCATCACGCCGATTCCCTGCGTGCCCTCGAGAAGTTTGATCACGACCGGAGCTCCGCCGACGCGCTCGATTGCGGGCAGGATGTCGGCACGATCTCGCACGAAGGTCGTTGCGGGCATCGCGATGTGATGGCGCGCCAAGATCTGATGTGCATGCAATTTGTCTCGGCTGTTACGGATGCCAGCAGAGGTGTTTGGCGTGTACACATCCATCTGTTCGAACTGGCGGACCACGGCCGTGCCGAAGTAGGTGATCGACGAACCAACACGTGGCAAAATCGCGTCGTAGTCCGACAGTTGGTTACCCGAGTATTGAAGGTCGGGCTCATCGCCGCTCAGATCGATCGCAAAGCGGAGCGTGTCGAGTATTCGCACCTGATGGTCGGCTTCGAGAGCCGCGGATTTGAGCCGTTGAACTGAATAACTCCGCGGTTCTCGGGAAAGAATGGCAAGCCTCACTACACTCCCTTTCCGAAGGCGCCGACGGTCGCCCACCTCTCTACAGATAAGAGAACCACAGGCTTCGGCCCGCGAGAGAATTTTGGACCTATGAAAACTCGAGCACCTTTTGAGATTGGCGGGACCGAGATCAAGGCCGGCCGCTCGGCACAAGTTGAACTTCCTGTCTCTCGCCTGATCACCGGTGCACCTATCTCGATGCCGGTCAAGGTTCTGCATGGAGCCGGCGACGGCCCAACGATGTGGATTAATGCAGCGGTTCACGGCGATGAGTTGAACGGCGTCGAGATCGTCAACCGAGTTTTGGCGAGCCTGAACGTCAAAGAAATGAATGGAACGCTGATCGCCGTGCCGATCGTGAACGTGCATGGATTTCTGAATGGCAACCGCTATCTGCCAGACCGCAGAGACCTCAACCGGTCATTTCCCGGAAGCGCGAAGGGATCGCTGGCATCACGGCTCGCTCACATCTTTATGACCGAGATCGTCGAGCGCTGCGAGATCGGTATCGACCTTCACACCGCCAGCGACAACCGGACGAATTTGCCACAGATTCGAGCCAACCTCGACGATCCAAAGACGCGTGAACTCGCCGAGATCTTCGGCGTGCCAATCATGGTGCACTCCAAGCCAGCCACGGGCACACTCCGACAAGCTGCAACGAAGGCCGGCGCCACCTTCTTGTTGTACGAGGCTGGCGAACCGCTTCGCTTCAACAAGCCCGAAATCCGTGCTGGGGTGCACGGCCTTCGCCGCGTCCTGCGTCACCTGGACATGGCCGACTGGGAAGGCCCTGAGCAAACGACTGAAAAAATGTCGAGGTCATCGCGCTGGATTCGAGCATCGCAGAGTGGTGTGTGTCGTGTGGATGTCGACCTCGGCGACGTTGTTGAGCATCGTCAGATTCTGGGCACCGTGATCGACGCGTTCGGCAAGAAGCTGAGCACGGTTCGTTCGACCCGCGCTGGCGTTGTGATCGGCCGCACGCTCTATCCCTTGTGCAATAAGGGAGACGCGCTCGTCCATGTTGCGAGCATCGAAGAAGAGCCCGAAAAGTAACGAACGGTTAGGTCTATGGAGCGAGGACGTTCATGGCGGTGAGAGCGACCTTGTGACATGTTGGCCACTGGGTGTTTGGCCGTGTTGCGGCCCACCAGTCCTTGGTTACCTCGTCTTGAACGCTCGCTGGTACGAGGTGTGGAAGCACGCCGACGTACTGATCGAATCCGGATAGTGCAGCTGCTGCGTTCCATGTGTTCGGCAACCACTGCACGCCACCGAAGAAACCGTTGCCGGTGTTGATCGCGTGGTTCGTCGTCGACTCGCAGTGCAGCATCGCGGCAAGACCGGCGTCGGTCAGCAGTGGCCAACCAAACTCGTTAACGCCCTGAGGAGCCTGGCTTGCCGGGACCGGGCTGCCGGTCGGTGGAGCGACAGGTGCTGGAGCGGGGGCTGGCGCAGGGGCCGGAGGCGGGCTTGATGCTGGAGAGTTGAACGTATTCTCACAGCTGGTGCGGTCTCCATCGCTGGTGTCGCAACGATCGACGCCGGCGTTACCAAAGAGTTCGTCCACCCCGGCGTCGCCGTCGAGAGAGTCGTGGCCGTGGCCGCCGAGAATGCGGTCGTTGCCGCTATCACCGGAGATGATGTCGTGGCCGGTGAAACCGAGAATGTGGTCGTTACCCGGACCACCAGCAAGACGGTCGTCGCCGGAGCGGCCGTTAATTCTGTCCGCACCAAAGCCGCCAAAGATCGTGTCGTCGCCGATGCCTCCGGAGAGCGTGTCGTTTCCGTCTTCACCAGACAGGCGATCATGGCCTCGGAATCCGTAGAGTCGGTCGTTGCCAGTACCGCCGATGATGCGGTCTGAGCCGGTTCCGCCGACGCCAAAATCGTTTCCCGCGCCAAGGCTGATCTCGTCAACACCTGCGTCCCCATGGACCCGGTCGTCTCCGCTTCCCGAGTTGATAACGTCGTCGCCGTTTCCAGCGCAGATCACATCGCCAAGGCCGCCGCCGTTGATCACGTCGTCTCCGCCGAGCCCGATGATGAAGTCTCGAGCGCTGTCGCTGCCGTTGATCACATCGTCTCCGCCGGTTCCGATGCGGATGACAAAGCCTTGCGCCTGTGCTTGCGAAGAGGTGAGTCCTAGGCACTCGTGATTCGCTTGGGCACCGACGGTGCTGGTCGGGACGAGCACCGATGCGGTGAGCGAGAGGCCGAGTAGTGCAGCTGCACGACCAAACTTCGGGCTGCGCTGCGAACGGGAAAGACGCTTGCTCATTGGAATTCAGAGTCCTTTGTATCGATCGGGCGTCACCGTAACAGTTCGTAATACAAATGAAACAATCGAGGCGACCCTCTCCCATCGGCACGAAGGCTCGAAATTCTTCAGTAATTGGTCGAAGAATCAGATTAAGAATCCCTCAGATCCGCCGATGCCAGCGGCTCGATCCTCGCAACGCTGACTGGAACAGCAATACGCAGCTTCACCGTGTTATCTGCCTTCGTTCACCACCATCGGGCCCCAATGACGCACATGTCAGGTGTGTTCCAGGTCTCAAAATCGTTCAAGGTGTCTCACCAGGCGCGCCGATTTAGGAGGTATGGCCGATCCAATCGGCGCGATAGGTGACGCTGCTGGGTCCATCGTCGGGTGGGTATCTGACGCTGTGAACGCCCTGGCGGACAGCGTTGGTCTATCAACACCAGCTTTGGCCCTCGCAGCCATCCTCACCGCGTTTCTCTTTCTCGGGCTTACAGCAAACGCTCGCAACTAACGGCGACGTGATCCCTCCAAATCGAGCGTCATGGTAGGGTCGCCTATCGACGCGTCCGGGAGGTCACCATGGGAAAGAATTGGAAAGTTGCACTGGCCGGTATCGCACTGATCGCAGCGAGTTGCGGTTCTGACGGGTCTGACCCGGTCGCGGCAGCTGAAACAACGACCACCACTACAGCCGTGGTGGTCGAAGAATCGATCGCCCCAGAAGTAGCAGGAGAAACCCTGGAGTCAGAGGTCGAGGAGCGACTCGATGGACTCGGCGAAGCTTGCGGTGACGACGATCTACCAATGCTCGATCAGATGGTGGTTACCGCGGCGAGCGGCCTGCGGGTACGTCAACTGCCGCTCGAAGGCGACGTGATCGATGTGCTGCCGACCGGAACAGTGGTCGATACCATCGCCGAAGCCAACTCATGCGGAGTCCTTGAAGACGGAGTGTGGTTCGAAATCAGCTCTCCCCTCCTCGCCACCAATGGCTGGGTAAGCGCGGACTTCCTCGGTCCGGCTGACGCACCAGTCGACGTTGGTGACGTTCCTGTCATCACCGACGACGATCGCCCTGAAGCGTTTGGCGTGCCGTGTGACAACACTCAACTGCCGGTTGCTGAGCAGTGGATCGTCATTGCCGATGGCGGCTTGAATGCACGCGCCTTCCCGGTCGACGGGCCGATCATCGAGGTGTTGCCGACCGGAACTGTCGTCGACACGGTCGGCGATGAGAACTCGTGCGGCGTCGTCGACGACGGCGTGTGGTTCGAAATCGGCACCCCGCTGCTCGCCACGGGCGGCTGGGTAAGCGCAGATTTTCTAGAACCAAACGCTGAGTAGATACAGCGCTAACCGAGGCCGTCTGAACCCCTGGCCTCGCGCAAGAGGAATCGGACCGAGTGAACCTCGAGCCGTTGCGTGAGAACTAGAGCAACCGCAAACGGCAAGAGCAAAAGCCCCTCCATCGAGCCGAACAGCAGAACAACGACGCAAGCTAGCACCATGCCGACTGCCATCAGAGTAGTTAAGGCAATCAGTGGGATTCCGGCGACTGCGACGTAAACCCCTAACGACTTACCAGATGAGCGCCGATAGCGGGCTAGAGCTACGCTGAACAGAATGACGTTGGCGCCCACATACAGGAGCCAAAATGGTTCCAAGAGGTCGTCCAACGCGTCGTTGACAAACAGGGTGACGGCGATTATCGCCAACGACGCAACAAACAGTCCGGCCATAATGGGGACCCTGGAGTGGCGACTCTTCTTCTCGTCGTCGGTGAAGCTATCGCTCACGCTGATTGGTGGCAGTGCCATAGCTAATTAACGGCAGGGAGGCGTGGTGAACTTAAGCGGTCACCGTGAGCCGACGGTGAGCTCTGTGGCCACCGACGACCACAGAAACTGCACCCCATCTATTTCGAGGCGCAGAGCCAAGATCGCCGAGACCACCCACGGCAGCCAGGTCAGAAGGGTTTCGTTGCCCGACGCACCGATGAAGATCCCCAACAACGCCACGCCAGCGGTGAACAAAATGAGTGGGAGGGCCGCGACTACGCCATACACGGCAACGTCTTTGCCGAGACGCCGGCGAGACCGGCCGACTACGACGGCGAAGAGTGCAAGATTCGCTACGAGATACACGGCTAAGAGCAAGCCGAACAACACCGTCAACATGTCCGATGTCGCTATCGCCACCCAAAGCGCCAACGCGCATAGCGCGGCCAGTGCCAGCGTCTGTGTCTTTGCTCGTGGCAGCCGCGCACCTGTGGCGAGGCCTTCGTCTAGAGCGAGGGGGGTGTTAGCCATCGAGGGTGTTAACGACATTGATCGTCTTGCAACTAACGGGCCACATGACTCAATAGTGTTCACCTCACGGCGCAGTTGGCAAAATACGTCGAGTACGGGTGCCAAAAAGAGAAAGCCCTGCGCCCCCCGACGTCGAGGCCGGGAAGGCGCAGGAATCCTGGAGGGGATTACTTGGGTGGCATCCGAATGCCACCATCGACACGGATGGTCTCGCCGTTCATGTAGGGGTTGGTGATCAACTCGATAACCATCGAGGCCAACTCGTCACCGGAACCGAGGCGGTTCGGGAAGAGCACCGACTTGCCGAGGTGAGCTTTGAACTGCTCGCTCTCCTCGCCTTCACCGTAGATCGGTGTGTCGATCAGGCCCGGCGCAACCGTGTTCACACGAATGCCCGCGGCTGCGAGGTCACGTGCAATCGGCAAGGTCATACCCACAACACCGCCCTTCGATGCCGAGTAGCTGTTCTGGCCGATCTGGCCATCGAACGCTGCGACCGATGCCATGTTGACGATCGCACCCTTTTGGCCATCGTCGTCGGGTTCGGTCTTGGCCATGGCCGATGCTGCGAGCCGGGTCATGTTGAACGTGCCGACCAGATTGATGTCGATGACCTTCTGGAAGATGGCGAGATCCATTGGTTCGTTCTCGCGGTTGATCGTGCGACCGGCCATGCCAATTCCAGCAGAGTTGACGAGCGCCCTGAGCGGACCCATGTCGGTTGCAGCAGCGACGACGTCGAGACCATCTTCCTCTGAGGTGACATCGCACTTGACGTATATTCCTCCAACGTCGGTGGCAACCGCCTTGCCCTTCTCCTCGTTGAGGTCGGCGATCACACATTTGGCGCCGAGTGCGGCGAGCTGGCGTGCAGATGCCTCGCCAATCCCAGAGGCGCCGCCTGTCACGACGGCAGACTTGTCTTGAAGATCAAGTCGGTACATCAGGCATCGACCCTTTCGATGATCGTTCCGTTTGCGAGTCCGCCGCCTTCGCACATGGCCTGGAAGCCGTAGCGACCGCCGCTGCGTTCAAGTTCGTTCACGAGAGTCGTCATGATCTTTGCCCCCGAACAGCCCAGCGGGTGACCGAGCGCGATAGCTCCACCGTTGACGTTGACCTTGTCCAGGTCGACGCCGGTCTCCTTCTGCCATGCCAACACGACAGACGCGAAGGCTTCGTTGATTTCGAACAAGTCGATGTCGTCGAGCGACATTCCTGAGCGTTCGATGATCTTCTCGGTGACCGGAATCGGCCCCTTCAACATCGTGACCGGGTCTGTGCCAGCGAGCGCGAAGTGACGGAACACGGCGCGTGGCTTGAGGCCGAGTTCTTCTGCCTTCTCGCGGCTCATGATCAACACAGCGGCGGCACCGTCGGAGATCTGGCTCGAGTTTGCAGCGGTGACCTTGCCGTCTTCTTTGAACGGAGTCTTGAGCCCGGAGATCGACTCGGCGGTGGTGCCGTCACGGATGCCTTCGTCCTTGGTCATCATGACGGTCTCGCCGTTGATCTCGACGGGTACGGGGATGATCTCGTTCTCGAAGCGACCTTCTTCGGTGGCCTGCACCGCGCGTTGCTGGCTTTGCGCGCCGAAGGCGTCGAGGTCTTCGCGGGTGATGCCGTATTCGTCGGCGATCATCTCCGCGCCTATACCCTGCGGCGGAAGGCCGCTGTCGGCATAACGCTCTTGCATCGAGTCGGGGAATGGGAATCCGAGGTCCTTCACGATGGTGGCGCCCATTGGCGTGCGGGTCATGACCTCAACGCCGGCAGCGATCACCACGTCGTAAGCGCCAGCCATCACACCTTGGGCCGCGAAGTGAAGTGCCTGCTGGCTCGAACCGCACTGGCGGTCGACCGTCGTTGCAGGAACCGTTTCGGGCCACCCGGCAGAAAGAACAGCGTTGCGACCAACGTTGAGCGACTGTTCGCCAACCTGCATCACACAGCCCATGACCACATCGTCGACCACTGAGGGGTCGAGGTTGTTGCGCTCCTCGAGCGCCTTAAGGGTGTGCGCGGCCAGATCGGCTGGATGCCACCCGGACAGCATTCCGTTTCGTTTGCCCGCCGGTGTTCGAACAGCGTCCACTATGACTGCTTCTTGCATGAGGTGTCTCCCCTATTGAGATTCGGTTTCGTCCATAGATTCGATTGCGTTCGCCGACATCTTCAACAACAGTTCGGCGAGTTGCTGGCGTTCGGCCTTGGTGATGCCTTTGCGAATTTGTTTGCGGAGTTGTTCGTCCACCTCTATCACCCGAGCAGCGACCTTTGCCCCAGCTTTGGTGTTTTCGACCAGCCATACTCGGCGATCGTCTGGATCGGGCACTCGCTCCACCAAACCTCGTGCCTCAAGTTGATCGACGAGCGAACCGGTTGCGGCCCGCCCCAGCACCAGCGCTGATGCCAGTTGGGTTTGGTTCATGGGCCCGTTCTCGGCGATATAGCCAACAAGCGATGCTTGGGTCAGGTTCAGATCGAGCGACTCGAAGCGCCGGTCATAGGCAAGGCGAATATCGCGCGCCGTCTCCAGCATCGTCGTTTCGACGCGAAGCCACGGAGGACTGTTGAGTGCGAGCGGAGTGGATCGGTTCATAGTAAAGCCGGGGCGACCTACCAACGCAGGCAAACGTACGCCCTCAGAATGTACGGAACCGTACAGTCTCTACTTCGGCCGCGCAACCAGAACGAGTTGGACTCAGCCGAAGCGGCTTACGTTGTCGACAAGGCTTGCCAGAGAGGTGGGCAGCGGAGCGTGCTTTGGCACCAGTGGGTGCCACATCGGGTCGAGAAGCCGCATTGGCCAGTCGGGGAAACGCCGGTCGGTCACGGGGAGCTGCTCGGCGGTGTCGATGTGATGGCGCGGATCGGTGCTGATCTTTTCGAACAACTCAGCCACGGCCTTGCGCGGACCCTCAAAGTAA
>CAZHUR010000049.1:0-10697 GCA_964535395.1 uncultured Acidimicrobiales bacterium | reverse complement strand
TTGTCGTGGTCTTGCCGTGGGTACCAGCGACCGCGACCGTGTTTCGAAGCGCTGCGATCGCGGCCAGGATCTCGCCGCGGTGGCGAACTCGAACGCCACGGCTCTCGAGTTCTTGCACCTCGACGTTTGTGTCTGGCACGGCGGTGGACTTCATTGCGATCGTGGGCGAGGCCACGTTGGCGGCGTCATGTCCGACCACAGCTTCGATCCCGAGCGAGACGAGCCGGTCCAGCGCTGCGGACGGGTTCATGTCACTGCCCCGAACGGTGTGACCCATCTCGTGGAGCACTTCGGCAATCGCTGCCATACCGGCGCCACCGATAGCGATGAGATGAATGTCGGTCGGTGAGGAGAGGTCGACCCGAGGCTGCTCAGAGGTGGTTGCGTCGGTGCTCATGGCAGGTGGCCCTCGACGACGTCAACGACCGCACTAGCGGCGTCAGGGCGACCCACTGCGAGCGCGTTCTTTCCCATCTCCTCGAGTGTGGAGATGTCGGCGGTGAGCCGTTCGACGGTCTCGATGAGTCGATCGACCGTGAAGTCGCCGTCAGCAATAATCTCCGCGCCGCCCGGGCGAGCGAGTGCTCGGGCATTGGCCGTCTGGTGATCTCCAGGGGCTCCGGGTAACGGGACGAGTACCGCTGGTGTGCCGGTGACGGCGAGTTCAGCGCAACTCGTCGCTCCCGCACGACAGATGACCAGGTCGCAGGCTGCAAAGACGCTCGCCATGTCGTTCTCGTATTCGACCGGCGTGTAGGTCAAGGCGGCGTCTTCGTCGAGGGGTACTCGGCTCACGATGTCTTCGAAGTCTCGGCGGCCGATGATATGGCGAATCTGCAAGTCGCCTCGATCGGCGAGGGCGGGTAGCGCTCCGAGCAACGCGTTATTGATAGTGCGGGCTCCGAGCGATCCGCCAAATACGACCAACAGCGTGCGGTCGGCGTCGATTTCGAGGACAGCTCGTGCGCTTTCCCTGCTCGTAGTGCCGTCAGCTACCGCCAAGATCTCTGGGCGAACGGGGTTCCCGGTCCAGATTGCGCGGGGCAGGTCGGTGCCCTCGTATGACACGGCGCACTCTTTGGCAAAGCGACCAATGATCGTGTTCGCAAGCCCAGGAACAGCGTTCTGCTCTGCGACGACGATGGGCACGCGAAGCAGCACAGCCCAGAGTCCTGCAGGAACGCTGGCGTATCCACCGAGGGCGACCACGACCTCGGGTCGGTGCTCTCGAAGCAGTGAGGACGAGGTAGCAAAAGCTCGCAGCAGACCGAGGATGGAACCAATGTTGTCGGTCGTGATCTTTCGCTGGATCCCGCGGCCGGGCAGAAGCGTGAGCGGAAATCCCGCGGCTGGCACAAGGGTTTGTTCGACGCCGCGCTCCGAGCCAACGAAATGGATGTCTTCTGGTGCCATCCCGCGCTCGACCAATTCCTGGCCAATCGCGACACCGGGCAGGACGTGTCCAGCCGTTCCACCGCCGACGATGAGAACTTTGCTCACGCGGACTCCTAGGCGTTCTTACGGGCGACGTTCAGGACGAGACCAACGCCGGCCAAGGTCGTGACAAGCGATGTTCCGCCCGCTGACATAAACGGCAGTGGTACGCCGGTGATCGGCAAAAGCCCGAGCACCGCGCCGATGTTGATAAATGCCTGGGAGAGAATCCATGTCGTTACGCCGATGACGAGGAGTGCTCCGAAACGGTCGGCCTTTCGGGCAACGACGAGCGAGGTGATGCCAAAGGCGACGTAGGCCAGCACCACGATCGTGGCCCCGACCAGCCCAAATTCTTCAGCGGTTACCGCAAAGACGAAGTCATTGTGGGCTTCGGGCAGGAAGCCGTACTTGCCGCGGCTTTCGCCAATGCCCACACCGGTGACGCCGCCGTTTGCGACAGACACCAACGACTGGATTGTCTGCCAGCCCTCGTCGAGCGGATCTTGCCATGGGTCGAGGAATGCCAAAAGTCGGTCGCGACGGTACGGGGCGAAGTAGGCAAGCAGGGATGCGCCGACTGCGCTGACCGTTGCAATGCCGGAGATGAACCGAAACTGGACTCCGCTGGCGAACAGCGCGGCGATGCCAATGGTGAAGAAGATGATCGTCGTTCCGAGGTTTGGTTGAAGCAGGATCAACGCACCAAAGACCATCAGCACTGCGATGATTGGCTTGACCGAGCGGTGCACGTCCACCGCCTTTGATCGCGCGAGGTTGTCCGCGGCGAACAGTACGAGTGCCAGCTTTGCGACCTCGGACGGTTGAAACTGAATCGGCCCGAGCCGCAGCCAGCGTTGCGCGCCATTGACTTCGACGCCGAGCGATGGAACCAACACCAAGATCAACAGTGTGAAAGTAATGACGAGCGACGGAATTGTGAGCTTTCGGAGCAGGCGGTAGTCGATGGCGGTTGCGGCGATCGCCACACCGGTACCGAGCGCGAGCCAGACGGCTTGAGATGTGAACTCGCCCCACGGGTTGCCGGTGGTGGTGAGAGAAACAACCGACGACGCCGAGAGCACCATCGTGATGCCGAGCAACGAGAGCCCGACGACCAGTGAGGCAAGGATGACAAATTCTCGCGATCCTCCGGCGTAGCCACGCTTGGAACGGCGACGCTTCTTTTGACTCTTTGTGTTGCGAACTGGGGTGCGACGCGAGTTCTTTGTCGTTGCATTCTTGCGGGCTTGAATCGCGCGAGAAGGGCGGGTCTGGGCTGGCCCGCGAGAGCGCGTTTTGGGGGTCGCTTTCGAGCGACTTGTGGCAGCTTTCGAGCGACTTGTGCTCGATCTAGTTCGTCGTGTTTGGGTCATTTCGCGCTCTCTAATTCTTGTACTGCACGCATAAAGTCATCTCCACGAGCTGCGTAGTTCTCGTAGCTGTCGAACGAGGCACAGCCTGGCGACAAGAGGACGACGTCGCCGTTCTCTGCAAGTTTGGCTGAGGTTTGAACCGCGTGGTCCATGTCGGTTGCTCGCTCGACGGGCCGCACTCCTTCGAATGCTGAAGCCACTTCGTCAGCTGCGTCGCCGATCGCGACGACCGCCCGGACCTGATCGGTCGAGCCGGCCAGTTCACCGAGGTCGAGGCCCTTGTTCTTTCCACCGGCGATCAGCACGACCGAGTCGAACGCCGACACGGCGGTGTTGACCGCGTGTGGCACCGTTGCCTTCGAGTCGTTGTAGTAGTCGACACCATCGATCGTGGCCACATACTGAATTCGGTGCGGAGCGAGTTGGTGGCTCACCAAGGCAGCTTCAATTCCCACCGGGGTCGCGCCGAGCCGCAGTGCGATGGCACTCGCCACCAAGGCGTTGGTGATGTCGTGCTCGAAGGATCGCTGGAGCGAGCTGACACTGGCGACGTCGACGCCTGACACGATGAGGCGACCGTCATCGACGAACGCGGTGGCCTCGGGAGTCGGTGTTGCCGACACGAGCACGACGTCGATGTCGTCTCGTGTTGGAAGGTGTGAACGGACCAGTTGATCATCGACGGGGGCAACAGCGAGTGCCCCCGGCCTCAGGTCGGACCAGATGCGCGCTTTGGCGGCTTCGTAGTCGTCGAGCGTCTTGTGAACGTCGAGGTGATCTGGGCTGAAGTTGAGCCACGCCGCAGCGGTTGGCGAGAACGCCTCGCTGTGGCCAAGGCGGAACGACGATGCTTCCACGACGAATACGTCGTACTCGGGCGAGTCGATGACCTCGACCAGGGGGACCTCGGTGTTGCCGACAGCCGCGGCAGCGACCCCAGATGACTCGAGCATCGCTACTGTGAGCAGCGTTACCGAGGTCTTGCCATCGGTGCCGGTGATCGCAGCGATTGGACGGTCGTCGAACCAACCGGCGATGTCGAATTCGGAAATGATCCGAACCGAGCCGTCTCGGGCTGCGTCGAACGCCACGTGATGTTCGGGAACTCCCGGACTTGGAACGAAGCACTCGGCTCGGGCAAAGGCCGCATCGTAAGCCCCGCGATTGGCATCGACGATAAGTTCGCAACCGGTCTCTGCGGTAAATGCGGTGGTCTCGTCGGTCGGACGATCTTCGAATGCGATCACGTCGATCCCTCGTGATCGGAGTGCTCGTGCAGCAGCACGCCCAGCGATTCCGAGGCCGAGCACGACAGCGACGTCACCCGATGCGAGAGGGACCGTCATGCGGTGATGCCTTGCACGATCGAGTCCCAGTAAAAGATGCCGACTCCAGCGCCGACGGTCAGCCCCGTGACGAGCCAAAAGCGAATGATGACGCGCGTCTCTGGCCAACCCACCAACTCAAAGTGGTGATGGATGGGGGCCATGCGAAACAGCCGCTTTCCATTCCTTGTTTTGAACACCCCGACCTGGAGGATTACCGAAAGCGTCTCGGCAACAAAGATCGCTCCCATGATCGGCAAGAGCAGGTGTGTATTGGTTGTGAGTGCAAGTCCAGCAAGCGCCGCGCCGATCGCGAGCGAGCCGGTATCGCCCATAAAGATCTGCGCAGGCGCGGCGTTCCACCAGAGGAAGCCAACGCAGCCGCCGAGCATCGAGACCGAGATGACCGCCAGATCGAGCGCGTGAGGGATGTCGTAGTCATCTGGATGACGGAACGCCCAGAAGGCAATGAAGGTATAGCCCGCAAAGTTGAGGATGGCCGCGCCCGACGCAAGGCCGTCGAGTCCGTCGGTCAGGTTTACCGCGTTCGCTGTTGCGACGAGTAACAGGATTGCCCAGATCGACCACCCGACCCGTCCAAGGTCGATTCCGGTCGAGTCGAAGCGAACCGTAGACAGCTCGGTGTGAATGTTGGTGAACGACAGCATCAAGACCGCAAAGAGGATTGCGACTGAGACCAGGCCGACGACTTTGGCGCGCGAGCTGAGACCGAGGTTTCGTTCCCGAGAGATCTTGATCCAGTCGTCGAGGAAGCCAACAAAGCCGGTAGCGATGATCGTGCCCATCAGGATCAGACCGGTACGGGTGAAGATAATCGAGGTACCAACGCCGAACAGGTTGGCGATGTCCGCGGCGATGTAACCAAAGAAGGCCCCGAAGAGGATTGCGATCCCGCCCATGGTCGGGGTTCCGGCCTTGACCTGATGGCCGTCCGGTCCGTCCTCACGGATTGGCTGACCCACCTTGGCCTTCGTCAGGAACTCGATCAAGAAGCGGGTGCCGAACAGAGACAACGTGACCGAAGTAGCTGCTGCGATGAGAAGTCGGATCACGCGTTGGAGCCCCAGCCTCGCGCCGCGAGGGCAGCACGAGCTTCGACGCGGTCGTCGAAGTTGATTCGCTCAGTCCCAATCACTTGGTAATCCTCGTGGCCTTTGCCTGCAATGACGACGATGTCGCCTGGGGTTGCTCCCGCAATCGCTGATGAGATGGCCTGTGAGCGATCAACGATTGAATGCACGTCGGCGCCTGGGGTAACTCCAGCCATCACTTCGTTGATAATTCTTGCAGGATCCTCGGTCCGAGGGTTGTCAGAGGTCACGAAAAGTACATCTGCGGCACTCGCGGCCTCACCCATGAGTGGTCGCTTGGTCGAATCGCGGTCGCCGCCGGCCCCAAAAACGATGATTACGCGTTCGCTACTGAGCTGTCGAGCGCTCTCGATTGCCGCCGCCACACTGGCTGGTGTGTGCGAGTAGTCGACGACTACGGCGAAGGGTTGTCCCGCGTCGACCGACTCGAATCGACCTGGGATTTGAGCGACGGTGCTGAGCGCCTGGGCAACGTCGTCGACCGAGTAGCCAATCGACACGACCGCTTCGGCAGCCAAAAGAGCATTGTTGACGCTGAAGGCTCCGCCGAGGGGCAACTCGATCGTGTGGTCGCGCCAGGTAAAGGTCGACGAACCCTGGCGGAGCGTGCCCGCCGCGCCTGTCGCATCGCCTTCGACGCGGACGAGGTGTTGTTGCGAGGATCCGCTCGAGCGAGCCTCCTCTACGCGATCGGCGAGTCGCTGTCCGTAAGAATCAGAAACGTCGATCACACAGTGAGCGCCAATCTCGGGGGCGAAGAGTAGTGCCTTGGCCTCGAAGTACTCCTCCATGTCGGCGTGATAGTCGAGGTGGTCCTGGGTCAGGTTCGAGAACACCGCAACCTCAACCTGCGCCCCGGCAACCCTCTGCTGGTCGAGGGCATGAGAAGAAATCTCGGCGGCCACAACGGTCGCTCCGTCGCTTTTGTGCTGGGCCAGGGCTTGTTGAAACTGTGGCGCGGCTGCGGTCGTGAGCGATCCGGTCAGAGTGCCCATCGAGGCCGCGTTTCCTCCGCACGCCGACACGAGGTGTCCAATGATCGACACGATGGACGTCTTGCCGTTCGTGCCGGTCACCCCGACGAGAGAGAGGTCGTCGGCTGGAAAGCCCATGAGGGCCGCCGCGAGAAACCCGGTGGCTCGGGAGGTGTCGGCGGAGTAAATCTCGACAGCCGGTGAGTCGGCCGGAAGTAATGGCCTGTCCACCAATACCGCGGTTGCTCCAGCGTCTGTGGCGCTGGCGACGAAGTCGTGTCCGTCGGTGGTGTGGCCAACGATCGCACAGAACAGAGTGCCGTCTTCAGCTTCGCGACTGTCTTGGGTGACCGCACGTACGATGACGTCACGGGCCGGTCCATCGATGAGCTCTGCGGCGTTTTCGATCAGTCCTGGAACGCGCTCTTCTACCGAGCTGATGAGAGTGCCGAGGCGTTGCGATCCTCTTGGTTCCATGGGAGACCGATTCTAATTCCCATTGAGGACCGATTCGGCCGGTGGAATACGGAAGTGCTGGAGCGCAAAGTTGGAGATTTCACCGAAGAGTGGTGCTGCGACGCGACCACCGGAGGCGTCTCCCTCGGGTTCTTCGATCATGACGATGATCGACAGTTCGGGGTCGCCCGCTGGAAGGAACCCAGCAAAGCTGGTGAGCAGGTGCACCTCTCCGTTGCTGTCTCGATAGCCGCCGGTCGGCTGGGCGATGAGTGCGGTTCCGGTCTTGCCTGCAATCTGGTAACCGGGCACCGAAGCAAGAACGCCGGTTCCGCCTTCGCTCACGACGCCTGCGAGGAGCGAGGTGAGTTCGTTTGCGGTCTCGGTCGAGATGACACGGCGTTCTTCACGCGGGCTGACGATCTCGAGATCGCCGTCTCCGTCACGGATTCCAGCGACCAGGTGCGGCTCGACGAGCACGCCGTCGTTGGCGAACACGTTGTAGGCACGGAGCATCTGAAGAGGGGTGGCGGCGTAGCCGTAGCCGATTGCTGCCTGCGGTCGAGAGATACCCGACCAGTCATCGACGTCGTGCAAGATGCCAGCAGATTCGCCGGGAAAGTCGAGTTCGGTCGGTGAACCGAGGCCGAAATCGGCGAGATATTCGTGGAATGGGTCGTCGCTGATGCGATCGACCAACAGCGCCACACCCACGTTGGACGAGTTTCGAAGTACGTCGCCCGTTGTCATGGTCGGGTTGTCGACGTTCACCGTGTCGGTCACGACGAGGTCGTAGATCTCGAGTTCGTCGGTTACTTCGACGGTGGTGTTCGAATCGATCAGGCCTTCTTCGATGAGCGCTGCGACTGCGAGCGGCTTGCTGATCGAACCCGGCTCGACGATCCAGGTGACGGCCTTGTTTTCGCCTGAGACGACCACCTCACCATCTTGGTTGCGCGCGACTGTGGACATGGCCAGGATCTCGCCGGTCGCTGTTCGAGACACGATGGCCGTTCCGGAGGTTGCACCCGCCTCATCAACGGTTTGCTGCAACAAGTTCTCGACCTCGAACTGAACTGTGCGATCGAGCGTGAGGACGAGCGAGTCACCAGATTCGGGCGCGATGAGTTCGTACTCCCCATCGGGAATCGTGACCTGCTGTCCCTCTGCTGAAGCAATGCCGCGCTCGACGACGATGCGGCCCGGTTCGCCGGTCAGGATCTCGTTGTATTGAGCCTCGAGCCCGGAAAGTCCAAGGCCATCGACATCGGTGCGACCGAGGATCCCGCGAGCGACCTCGCTTCCAGATGGAGTGACGCGGGCCTGTTCTTCGGTGGCGTAAATGCCAGGAAGCTCTAGGGCAAGGACTCTCGCTGCGACCTCGTCATCGAGTTGGCGAGACATCCATGCGAACTTGGCGTCCTCGTTCAAGAGTCGGCGCGTGAGTTGCTCAACGTCCCCGCCGGTGATGTTGACGATCGCTTGGGCGGTAGCGACCGCTTGGCTCTCGTCAACGAGTCGCGGGTCAGCCCAGATGCTCTCACGAGGGGTCGACACCGCAAGCTCGACTCCGTTGCGATCTACGATCGCTCCTCGCTCAGCGGCGAGTGCTGCGGTTCGAATTCGTTGACTCTCGCCGTGTTCGACGAAGCGCTCGGGTTCGAGGACCTGCAGGGACACGAGCCGGTAGATCATCAAACCACCAACGAGGGCGATGAAGATCCCGCAGATAATGAGACGGCCGCCGGAGAAACCGCTGCGTCCCGAGGGCTGGAACGATGCCCGAAGTGCTGCTGTCACGAAGCCGAACCTCCAAGAGATTCAGGAACGGCATGGCCGGCAGCTTCGAGCGTTGACGCAAAGCGGCGAATCAGCTCGTCGGAAAGTGGCGCCTGCCCAAATGGGTCTCCGGTAGCTGCTGGCTGAGCGATTGCAGCCAGGTCCGGGTCGACGCCGGGTAGATAAGTGCGTTCTCCGGGTCGAGTCATTCCGAGTTCGGTTATAGCCGAGTCGAGGATCCGTTCGGGGGACTCGAGCTCAATAACATCGAGACGGAGCTGCTGGTTGAGGGCCTGAGCCTCGGCGATCTCTGCGCTCACCTGGTCGAGGTCAACACGGTTTTGGACGATGAGTGTCTGAACGGCGACGGTGCCGAGCAGCGAGCCGAACACGACCAGGACGGCCACGAAGGGAAACACGAGTCTTGATGGACGCTTCATGAGTTTCGGGCCTCCTCGGGTACGACTTTGGTGATCGCCCTCAAGCGAGCCGATCGGGCTCGCGGGTTGGTTTCGATTTCCTGAGCCGACGGCACGCGGGCGCCGCGCCAGTTCCAGCGGTAATCGGAGATGGGATCCATCCCCGCGGGTGCTCCGGCTTCGATCGCCCGCCTCATGGCGTCTTTGACGATGCGGTCTTCGCCCGAGTGGTAGGTCAGGACGAGCCCGACCCCGCCTGGGGCGAGCATCGCTATCATCTGGTCGACGGTGTCGGCGAGTATCTCGAGCTCGCTGTTGACCTCGATGCGAATTGCCTGGAACGAACGCTTGGCTGGGTGGCCGGTGCTCTTGCGGCGGGCCGGTGCGGGAACAGCTTCGGCGATCACGTCGGCGAGTTGTACCGTTCCGGCGACTGGTCGGGAGTCCACGATGGCTCGTGCAATACGTTTTGCGTGGCGCTCATCACCGTATGACTGGAGTACATCGATGAGTTCGCCGATGCCGTAGGTGTTCACCACGTCAGCTGCGGTGAGTGTCGTCGACGGGTCCATGCGCATGTCGAGCGGTCCATCGTGGCGGTAGCTGAATCCTCGCTCGGGAACGTCTAGTTGCGGTGAGGAGACACCGAGGTCCATGAGAAAGCCCGAGATGGTGTCGTGTCCAGCGTTGCGAAGTTCTTGGGCTGCTGAGTCGAACCGTGCCTTGACCACGTGCCAGCGAGGGGTGAGAGCCTCAAGTCGGGTCTGAGCTGCTGCGAGTGCTACGTCGTCTTGGTCGAATCCAATCAAGGAGAGTTCCGGGTTGGCCTCGAGTATCGCTGCGCTGTGACCTGCTCCACCGAGGGTGAGGTCGGCGAAGATGCCCGGCGCGAATTTGGTGGCGATGTCGACGATCTCGGTGAGCATGACGGGAGCGTGCTCAAAATCGGTGTGATCAGTCATCAGAAGCACGGGCGGCGACCATATGTCCATATCCCGCAGAGTGAGTTCTCGGCCATTGACAGTCCCCCGATCAGCGGGCGCACGTCAGGATTTCTCCCCTGAACGAGCTGATGGCAAGCGGGCGGAGTAGGGGCCTTCCATCTGCCAATCGGGAGACTGTCAATGAACGAGCGTTGCTCGTGCGAATCGGGGCAGGTCAGGTCCTCTCGCCTAGTTGATTGCGCCGCCCAATCGGAACTGCTGTGCCAGCGCATCGGCGTGAAGTGCCGCGTTCGCTTCGAAGGTCGCCTTGTCCCAAATCTCCACGTAGGTGAACGCACCCGCCACGATGACTTCGTTGGTCAATTTGGCGTACTCGCGCAACTGTTGGGAGATCGTGATTCGACCCGTCTTCTGATCCGGCACCACTTCCTCTGCGGTCGCGGCGAAAGCTCGACGGAATCCCGGAGGAAGTTCGCCCGCTCTGTCCCGCTCGATCAACAGCTGGGAAGTTTCGTCGAACTGTGCTTCGGAGTACACGCCCAGGGAACTGTCCGAAAGGGCGAGAAACACCTTCGAGCCGAGCTTCTCGCGATACCGCTTCGGAAGCACGATCCGAAACTTCGAGTCCAGGGAACGTTCGTACTGTCCGACGAACATGACTTGCCTCCCTGGGTGCTCGCTTGTGAGTCGTGCCGTACTCCATGAATTGACACTTTATGACACTTGTTGACACCAATCAAGCATCTATTACGAATTTTCGTCAAATTCCTTGAAGACTTTAGCTCACACGCCGACTAGCGCCCAATCGTCTAGTGGAGCGGTCGATTCCCTGACACTTTCACTTGCCTTTAAAAACAACAAAATAGAGGCTCTTCGAA
>CAZHUR010000048.1:0-10899 GCA_964535395.1 uncultured Acidimicrobiales bacterium | reverse complement strand
CGCTCGGCGGTTTCAGGCTAGCGACATTGACCACGTAGCAGACCGTGAAAAGTGGCAACACTCTTTGTAAGATTTCGCCTACATTCCTCAACGTAATGCAAATAATTCGGCGGCGGGCCGGCGTTTCCGACTCGCGCCAACCACCCAGCGAGAGCGTAAGATCACAACGCCGATCACTATGGAACCTGCCGACCAATCCTCTGCCCCTCCTGAGTGGGTCGTACCGCTACGCGACGCGGCGGTTGGAGCGATTGTGGCGTTTGTTCGCGTGGCAGAACTGTACGACCCCGCGATCGCGCACCGCAGCGCTCTGCGAGCGATCGTCGCAGAGCGCATCGTCATGGCCCTCACAGAGCAAAATGAGCGCGCCGAAGGCGCCAACAACACACCATCGTGCCACGGGTCGGTAGTCGTCGCTGCTGCCGCAATCCAAGACCTCGACATGATCGCGAACCGTAGATCAAGCCCACTCTCAGACATTGATTCGACGAGCTCGTTACTCAGTCCGGAGTTGGTTGAACGCATCGACGGGCTCGACGCCGTCGCCAGGGCGCTTGAATTACACCGTGAGCGGTTCGACGGCAGTGGTCAACCACGTGGACTGTCTGGCGAGCAAATCCCCCTCGCTTCTCGAATATGTGCTGTTGCCAACCATGTTGTTGGCAATCCGCTTGCGGGCACCATCCCACCGTGGAAGGACGGTCGTTGGCGCGTATCACTCCACAACGACGCGGGACTCGATCCTGCACTTGTCACGCTGCTCGACAGCATCGAACTCGACGACATCGAAGCTCCGCTCGTTGCGTCCGAAACCATCCAGGACCTCTTTGAATCGATCTCACGAGAACCCGCTGGCGACGCTGTCGTCTTAGCGACCAGCGCCATCAGCAACGCTGTCTCACTGGCGGCCCAACCAATTGAAGTGATCGAACTTCTCGCTCGAGCAGCACGCGAGGCGCTCGATGCTGCAGAGGTGGTGGTACTGAACTCGACGTCAACCCAACTTTTGGAAACACCGATCGTTCGAGTCCAGATCAGAACCAGCCTGCACTGAGCCTTCGCCGACTCGACGACCTCTTTGAGTTCTCCACTCAAGCCGAGCTCAGAACTGGCGTCACGGTTGAACGCTCGCTCAGCACCGACGGCGCAGCACCGAATGAAATCATCACCCCGATCATGGCTGGCTCCGACATTTGGGGTCTTCTGATCGCAACCCGCGGCCCGGGTCGACCGTCTTTCGACAAGACGGACCGCGACGCGTTGATCCAGGTCAGTACCGAAATTGCTGACATTGTTGCCACCACATCGCACTGGGCGGAGATGGAGGAGATGGCTCTCTGCGATCAACTCACCGGTATCGGCAATCGCCACAAGCTGTATCGCGTCCTCGACGAAGTCTTTGAGCGTCCGCGCGCTGAGCGCCTCGACACGGCGCTCATCATGTGCGATGTTGACGGCCTGAAGACGGTCAACGACACGATGGGACACCACGAGGGTGACCGACTGCTCATCGACGCAGCAGCGGCGCTTACCGGAGCTGTTCGCAACAAGGAGACCACCACGGTCTGTCGGATCGGTGGCGATGAGTTCTGCATGGTGATCGACGGAGGCGCATTGCTCACCGCCCATGACATCTCCGAGCGGATCGAACGGCTTTTCGAACGCTCCGCCGGGTCGGGGCCGTCGCGGTCGATCTCCTGCGGCATTGCCTTTGCTGATGCGGCCGTGAACTCTCGCAGCGAACTTCTGCGCACCGCGGATGAGAACCAGTACGAAACAAAGCGTGCGCGCAAAGCTTCCCAGGCCAGGAACGATTCACAGGAAGAGCCTGTGATTTCGCTTACAGAAGAAGCCGAGGTCAGCGACCGCCGGGCGCTACGAGACTGAGGGATTGGTTAACTGTCCAGTCCAAGCCAGTTCCTCGATCATCTCCAGGTGGGCAGCATCACCCGAGTGCGTAAGCGAGAAAGCGGGAACGTCATTTGCGAGGCTCACGATGGTATCGAAGGCGGTCTGGCCAGCACGATCGAACTGAAAACTGTTCGCGAGTAATCGATTGAACGCCTGGAATGGATCGAGCGGTTCTAGGACGGTCGGTCCCGCAACCGTGAACTCGGGAAACACGATGCGCTTCACGACCCCACCCGAGGAGATGATCCCCGGCCCAACACCTCGCGGATCTACATCGATAGGGCTGCTCGACGGCAACACGCCGGTCAATGGTGCAAGAAGCTCCTGACTACCGGTGTCGATGGTGATCGACTTCGGGAATGGGACAACCTCATGTCCGCGGGGTCGAACTGCGACCGCCTCGTCGGTGACATAGCCATACCCTCGGTGAATGAGTTGAGTGATCAGCGTCGATTTTCCCGCATTGCTGACGCCAGGAAAGATCGTGATGCCATCGTCAAACTCCGCAGCAGCCGCGTGAAAGACGACGAGGTCGTCGAGATACTCGAGTGGTTTCGAGTTGAT
The DNA here is from genome assembly GCA_964535395.1 of uncultured Acidimicrobiales bacterium. Lineage (GTDB taxonomy): Bacteria > Actinomycetota > Acidimicrobiia > Acidimicrobiales > SHLQ01 > SHLQ01. Next base: position 8,424 of record CAZHUR010000048.1, on the reverse strand, counting down.
AGTCGCGACGACCTGGCGGATAGCAGCGTCACGCGAGCCGAACCGTTGGGCCAGATGACCGCCGACCTCGACCGACCACAGATCGAGATCGTTGCGAACAGTAATCTCCACGATCGCCGCCACTTCGAGCGAATCGTCGTCGGGTTCACTACGCAATGGCGAGACAACGTCTCCAAGTTCAGCTTTAAGCTCGGCATCCTCGACGTTGAGAATGATCGGCACGCCAAGAGCCGAGATCGGGCCAATCATCTCGGCGGTACGACGGCGCGAAATGGTCAGTACGTCGCGTTCAGCAGCCGGTTGTTGGGCATCGGTTTCCGGACCACATAACCCACTGCTCACGAACTGGTCGATGAGGGACGTCACCTCCGAAGCGACTTGACCACTCTCAAGACCATACGCATCGCCCACGAGTGCAATGAGGTGCTCGATCGACTCGGCTCTGCTGAGTAGACCCCAACACACATTGCCCGATTCGTTGAGCGAGTGGAGTTGGCGGTCGTCCAAGTTGAACAAGATGGGTGTTGCCCCGACACTGCCGCTCATCACCCGAGGGTTGGGTTTGATCGCGTTGGATGTCATGGCGACGTCGAACCTCGCCGATTCCCGAACCGTTCAGCACCGATGCCAACAGCGATCAGCAACAACACGAACGGAATCACTTGGGCACGCTGTCGTGACAGGATTCCGAAGTTGCCAATAGCCGCAAATACGAAGATGAAGATGGATGTGTATCCGAAGGCGAACAAAAGCTGACTCCGGCTTGCGATCGTCTTGATCTGCGACAAGATCCCCCCGGTCGCAAAGAAGGTCAGTGCAGCGAGGCCAACTCCCTCGATGGCGCTCACCATCGCGGGAACACCCGACGCTTCCCACACGAACGGCCGGAAAAGAACAGTCACTACAGCTCGCGGATAGTCGACGAACGAGTTCACCCTGGCAGCGGTGAACCCTGACGCATCTTGAGTCGTTCTCTCCTCGGTGAAGTCGAGTGCTGCGGAGACATCGGCGATGCCATCGAAACTCTCGAGGTTAAACAAACGAGCAGACGCTCCGGTTGCCAACATCGCCCCGATCACAAAAAGCGTCAGAACAACGAGGTGGACAGCGAGTTTGCGCTGTGTCCGAGAGTTTCGAGCGAGTAGACCAACAGCCAGACCTGCCAGAAGCAACATCGCCACGTGTGGGCGAATCAGACCAACAGCGAGCCCGCCGAGCAGCGCCGGAACAATGCCCGACCAGTTCCGGTCATACAGGCGCGAAACGCCAAAGAAGGAGAGCCCAATCCCGAAGAGAACCAGGCTTTCTTTCCCGATCGAAGAGGGCCAGTAGACCATCGTTGGCGAGAACATCACCAGCACGACGAACGCTCGCATCTGTTTACGACTGAGCACTGGTTGCAAAGCGAGAAGTAGAAGGACCTGGCCAACGAAGGCAATGGTCGCAAAGATCAGAAATGTAATGACGTAGCTGCCACCGGTGAAGACGTTCACGATGCCTGAGAAATAGCGGACCGTTCCCGTGCCGGGAACTGCTCGGCCGGGGTCTACGCCGAAGTTCAGCGCCAGCAACGAGTCAGAAATCCGAACACCCTCGCGTTGATACACCGTCGCGTCGGCACCGCTCAGTAACCGTGGGACAGCTCCGATCATTCGGGCACCCAGACCTGCGAGCGCGACCGCAGCGACGAACTCGCCCACCCGCGGTCTCACGAACTTCTCGATAAGTGACGCTGCGAGCACCACCAGAAGCGGTGCAACAACAAGGCCGGCTGCGGTGTCGGCTCGCTCGAACAATCCCAACGCTCCGAAGGCAATTCCTGCGCCGATCCCACCAAGAACGCCAAGCACCCGCAGCGTCGCAGTCGGCCACGACGCTCCCCCCTCGGGTTCATCACCCGCTGCTCCAGCGACGGCCGGCGTCGGCCCACTGGTGATGAAGAGATTCTCGCCCGCCTGGATGTAGCGAGGGCGACCCGGGGCTCGGGTCGAGCTGAGGCGCCGCTGGCTCGGCCGCGGGATGACCCGCTGGTTCGGGTCAGGTGATGCCGAAACCGAAGCTGGCGGCGAACTCATGGTGGCCGTGCTTATTCGTTCGACAGCGAGAGCGCCGCTGTCGACTCTTCGTCCAAATCGATGTCGACCGCAGCTGACTGAGCCGGGGGCTTCTTGCCCGTACCATCAGCGGCACCGTCGCGAACATCGACATCACCCTCGTAGTAGCCGTCGTAGTAGTAGTAATCTGCTGAGTGCCGGCCATTGACATCGGTAATCGCCACGCCGAGCACGTGAGCTCGGCGACGCTCCAACATCTCCGCCGCACGATCGGCACCTTGCAGCGTGGACTTGCCCGCACGCACGACCAGCACAACGTCGTCGACAAGATCGAGCAAGTCGATTGCATCGTTGGTCGCTAGCACCGGTGCGGTGTCGATCAGCACAACGTCGTACCGGTCGCGGGCGCTCACGATCACACTGCGTTGTTTGGCAATGATCTCGGTCGGTGCGGCATCAGAATCTGAAAGTACGTTCGCAATCAATGAAACGCCACCGATCGGCGTGTGCCCAACCGCTTGGCTCACGTACGGGGTACCGGTGAGATCGTGCAGCCGTGGACGACGGAAATCGCAGTTGACGAGGAGAACCTTGTGACCAGACTCAGCGAGCATCGCTCCGAGGTTTGCCACCGTCGTCGTCTTTCCCTCCGATGGTCCAGGTGAGGTGACAAGAACCACCTGACCGGAGTTACCTCGGGAGCGTCTGGCATAGTTCAGAACTGAGGCGAGGGCCCGGTATTGCTCAGCGAATCGACTTCGAGGCTCATCGTGGGATGCAACGACTCCCGCAGCTCGCTGGGACCGTTCAAGAGATGGGACCTCAGCTAGCACTGGCAAGTCGAGAAGCTGTTCGACCTGACGCTTCGAGCGAACACGGTTGTCGAGCCGCCTTAGGGCGCCAACCAGGAGAATTCCCGTCAGCAAACCGAGCAGGGCTCCAAAACCGACCCGGGCCAACACGCCGTCTGGAAGGTTTCCACTGACAGCAGCTAGTGCACCGGAGTCCTCGCCTTCTTCACGCTCGTCCCCGAACAGAACCGTGATGTTCTCACCCATCGCAGCGCGATCGACAAGGGCGTCAAAGCGGGCCTGAGAGATCACGGTTGCCTCCCCGTCCGCATCCTGAATCGTCTCGATCGGAACGACCGGCACACCGTTCGAGCGAACGTCGAGTAGCTCTGCGTTGGCGTGAATGCGAGCCGAGACAAACTGTTGTTGGTCTTGTGTCAAGAACGCAACGCTTGACTCATCGCCAGCTTCGGCCGCTGCGGTCAGTTGGGCTTGGACGTCGGCCAAGTTCGCTTCTGCCTCGGCCAACCTGAGTTCAGCACTGAGCAAGGATTCCTCGGCAAACAGCTCGGCTTCGGATTCGAGGAAACTGAGAAACTGAATCGCATATTCATCGGCAAGAACTTCTGCCTGTCGCGGCGTCTCGGCAATCGCTACAATCTCGATGGTGTCGCTATCGGAACGGATGACGGTACGAATCTGCGTTGACGCTACCTCTGGACTGAGGCCAAGGGATTCGGCGACGGCGTCGGGCACGTCGCCGCGGGTGACTCGCGTTGCCAAGAGATTGAGGTTCTGAACGCTCAAGACCGTCTGGTTGGACGGGATTGTGTTGTCCAACACCAAAACGTGTTCGGCTTCGTAGTGATCAACGGCTACCGGAGCGATCGCTGAATCGGTTGCGACGACTGCAGACACCCAGCCGAGGGCGCTTCCGATAACAAGGAACACCAACAGGAGTCTCCAGCGCTGAAGCACGCCACGAAGGGCGCCAAGCGGGTCCTCCAACAGTCCGGAACGGGCGCTGTTAAAAGAACCCGGCATCGGTTCGGGGCGCGACACTGCGTGAGAGTATTCCTGAGGATTGTTCTCCCGACCCTGAGTAAGTTCCATGAATAAAAGAGCACCTCTAGACAAGATGATGACCACAGCTGGCCAATCCGTTCGGTGCCCTATCGGCCAATGCGTGCTGCTACTGAGCCAGATGGACGATGAAACATGAGTCATTTGGATCACGGCCTAGATGGCGCCTCGACCATACGCGTGACACACCTCGTGAAAGGTCTCGGTCCAGGCGGCGCCGAGCGCCTCGTTTTGAATCAACTCCTGACCACCGGCGGCGGAATTTCTTACTCGGTTTTGCGCCTAATCGCCGAAAAAGAACATCTCGAAGCCGACGTTGTAGCCGCTGGTGCTGAGGTCGAAGTTCTACCCAAATCGCTTCTAGCAGATCGCCTTGGCGTAAGTCCCGCCGGACTTGCTCAATCACTTCGTCGGCTCCAGCCCGACATCATCCATGCCCATTCGCCCGTGCTCGCCGCACAGGCTCGACTGCTCACGCGCGCCGGCATTGTCAAGGCGCTCACCGTGACCACTGAACACAACCGTTGGCAGCGCCACCACCGAGCCACCCGCGCGGTGAACCGGCTGACAGCCCCGCTCGACGCAGCTCGCTTTGCCGTGTCAGAAGATGTGTTGGAAAGCATGGATAGCCGCCTCACCCAGTCGACCGTGGCGCTCGAACACGGTTTACCAATCGATTCGATCACATCTCTACGGTCGGAGAGGGAGCGGGTTCGCGCTGAACTTGGTATCTCTCCGGAGACTGTAGCAATCGGCATCGTTGCAAACTTTCGCCCGGAGAAGGCCTACGACGTGTTTCTCTCCGCCGCGATGATCGCCGCTGAGGAGGAACCAAAGCTGACCTTTGTCGTGGTCGGACAAGGGCCGGGAGAACAAGCCTTTCGAAGAGCTGTTGATCAGTCCGCTCAACCCGAGATGATCCAGGTCCTCGGCTACCGCAGCGACGCGACCGAAGTTATGAGCGCATTCGATGTGTTCACACTTAGCTCTCGACACGAAGGCAAGCCGGTCTCGATCATGGAAGCAATGGCCCTTGGCCTACCGGTCGCCGCCACTCGCGCAGGGGGCATCCCCGAGATGGTCTCAGATGGAAAAACTGGCAGGCTCGTGGAGATCGATGACTCTTCGGGCCTTGCTGCGGCCTACATCGAGCTGGCCCGCGATCAGGCTGCTCGTGAGTCCTTCGGCGCCGCTGGCGCTTCGGTCGCGTCGGAGCGATTCGATGCTTCGAGGTCGACCAAGTCGATCGAGTCGGTATACCGCGATCTCACGTCCACGATCGATTGAGAATCCGCATCCGATTGATGAGGGACGGCCATTCCTCGTTCTAGAAGGAGCGAGCGGTACACGGCCAATGTTCGGTCGATCACCATTCGCTGATCGAACTCAGCTTGGGCCTTGCTTCGTGCACGACGCCCCAGTTCGTCCCGAAGCGGGCGATCTTCAACGAGGCGACGGATTGCCTCGGCAAGATCAAAAGCACTGCGTGCTTCGACGAGCAATCCAGTCCTTTTGTCCTCCACCACCTGGCGACATCCTCGGATATCGGTCGCGATTACCGGAACTCCCATCGCGCTCGCTTCCATCGCAGCTCGTGGGAAACCCTCTCGGTGCGATGGGAGTACAAACACATCGAACGCGGAAAGGATCGAGGCGATGTCTCGCCGGACGCCCAGGAAATGAACACCGTGTCTGATGGTGGCATCATCGATCGTGGCTCGATCAACTCCACCGCAGGTCTCGTCCTCCTCGGGTCCAACGACCACGACTGCAAGCTGTTCATTACCTAGCCGCTCGCGCAGGATTTCGATCGCAGAGAACAGTTCACCGAAACCCTTCTCCCATACCAGGCGGCCAACCATCCCGACGACGACCGTCTGTTGGCCGATTCCGAGGTCTTCCCGAAGTTGATTCCCGGCGCGCATTCTCTCAGGAGATGGCGAGAAGGCCTCGAGATCGATGCCATTACCGAGTAGATGTAGTCGATTTCGCGGAACACCTAGTCCGCGGAGCGTCTCGATGTCCTCGACACTCTGCACCAACTCGGCGTCGCTGTGAGCTGCGGCGATGCGTTCCAGGCCGTAGACGGCCGCTCGTCGAGCGAGCCGGTCGGTTCGCTGCGCATACAAGCCGTGGACGGTGTTGATAACGATCGGCACCCTCGACCACTTTCCGACGATCCGGCCAATCACACCAGGCTTTGGGTTGTGGGTATGGATGATGTCGGGGCGAACCTCGTTTACGAGCTTTCTCAGTTGGGAGAAGGCCCGAACGTCTGACACCAAATCCATGTCGCGGGTAAACGTTGGGAGGCAATGGTGCACCACCGATCGCGATGACAGAGCCTTGGCCTCAACGCCAGGAGCGGACGCGGTTACGACGCGGTACCCGGCCTGCTCAAAGGCCTCGAGTTGTGGTGCGAGCAACCATTCCAAGCTGATGGGGGTTGTCGTCAGGTGCAGGACGGTCGTCACGTGGTCTTACTCCGATACCTCACGAGGTTGATCACTCGTCGTAGGTCGTCTTCGGCTCGCATACCCCCACTTGCTTTGCGAACAAAGCCGTCCCAGCCATCCGCGTTCTGAATAGGCGACCTGTGCAACGAGTATCGATCGGTGTGTGAGGTGTTGGGCCGAGTGCCAGCAACGGCCGCGCTCTCATAGCGCGCCCGAACGAGTCGATCCACCGCCCGGCTTGGAGCGACCGCCTTCGGATAGGCAAAGTGGCGCGGCGTCACCCCGAGCTCGTCCTCGATTCGCTCGTCACACCGAGTTAGTTGGTTCAGCGCTTCGGACTCTGAGCAACGGTCGAGCAACACGTGATCGTGGGTGTGAGCCCCGATCTCAACGATTCCGGTGGACAAACAGTCTCGAACCTCGCTCCACGAAATCGGCTGCCCAGCGTGCGGGTAGGGATCACCCGAGTCGACGTTGGCCGTCGAAAGATAGAGCACCACAGGTATGGAGAACTCCACGAGAATCGGAAGGGCTACCTCGACAAAGTCCTTGGTGCCGTCATCGAAAGTAACCACGATCGGCGCAGCGCCAACAGTTGCTCTTTCCGTCGGCGCGGCGAGTGCAACGAGTGCGTCATCCAAACTTGCCGCTGTCGACGAAACATGTTCCATCTGGCGCCGAAAGGGATCAGCGCCAAGATCCACTGGGCTTGGTGTGCGTGCTCCAACCCGGTGATAGGCCAACACGACGACACCCTGCTGGCTGGGGGTGAGGTCATCGAGGATGAACGCGACGCGCTTTGCGACACTTCGCCCTCGAGATGCGACCGATGGTCGTGGTTGATGTGATCGTGGTTCATGTGATTGCGATCGATGAGATTGTCGAGGGGTCGGCACGGTGCGCCAGTCGGCGACTCGAAGCAAAAAGTAAGCCGTTTGGCCTACGCGATCAATCGCTGCTCTAGCCTCATCATCGGTGCCGACCTATCCGTTTCATCTCAGACCAGCCACACCTGACGACCTCGACACAATCCTCGAGGTCTGTTCAGCTGCGCTGAACTGGCACGACCCGATCTTTGATCGTCAACTCTTCGAATGGAAGCATCTCTCCAATCCGTTCGGCACATCCCTTCTCTTGGTAGCCGAAGACGAAATTGGTATCGCAGCGGTCCGGCCGCTCATGCGGTGGCGGTTTCGAAACGGCTCCGGTGAAGCCGTCGAAGCCGCCCGAGCGGTCGACACCGCTACCCACCCTCGAGCCCAAGGTAAAGGCCTATTTCGTCAGCTGACCGAAATGGGATTGGAGGAGCTTTCCGATCCGGGATCGGCTCCTAGCGCTGATCTGATCTTCAATACCCCCAACCCACAGAGCCTCGCTGGCTACCTCAAGATGGGTTGGGTCGAACGAGGCAACGTCGCCTTCGGATTCTCCTTCCGCTCCCCTGTCGGCCTTGCAAAGTTAGCTCGCAGCCGGACTCGAGCCGACAAACGCTCGATCGAGATTCCACATGTTGGGATTTCCGTGCAGGACGGTCTGGCTCTGCTCGATCAGCAAGACCCGTGTCCAGGACGTACCACGGGCCCCGGGGCGCTGCACACCGACCACAGCATCGACTCGCTTCGTTGGCGATATGTAGACGCCCCGATTTCGTATCGCTTTCTCCCCGGCCCAGATGCGAGCGGAATCATCGTTCGACTGCGTCAACGCGGTAGAGCCCGAGAATTGGTGGTGGCCCAACGCTGCGGAGAAATCGGAGATGTAAGCGCTGGTCGTGCGGTACGGAATGCAATGCGGAACTCCAAGGCCGACCACTGCGTTGGCTGGACCGGACTCGGCGCGACGTTCACATCCGCGAAGCTCGGACCGACCTTGGCTGTTCGCTCCCTATCATACAGAGTCCCGTCGAGCGCTTGGTTTAACTGGCAGCCCGGCGACATCGAGCTCTTCTAGGCCCGATGGCTCAATAGTTCAGAGCTGTTACCGATGGGGCGCTGTGTCTAGCGTTTCATCATTAGCTACCCTGCCTGCCCTCGGCGCTAA
>CAZHUR010000047.1:0-10914 GCA_964535395.1 uncultured Acidimicrobiales bacterium | reverse complement strand
AGAGGGTCGAGACCTTCGCCACCGTCGAACTCAGTCGAGCCGGCGCCGCCGGTCGAGAAGTTTCCGACGTGAGTCAGAGTTCCGTCTGCGCCGCGTGCATACGAGGCAATCTGGTTGTCGTCGAGGTCGTTGGTTCCAACGAACACGGCACCACTTATGTCAGCCTCAACGGGCACGAGCTGCCAGCTAGTTGAAGCGCCTGGTTCGGTGTCGGTGTTGACGTTGAAGCCCGGACGATCGGCGTTCAGCAGACGACCAGAGTCAGCGTTAACGATGTAGTACGAACCATCGCCAGCGTCTTCTAGCGTCCAGCCCAAGCCACCGTCTCCTGCATCGGCCAAGCCCACGTTGTCGCCGCCGCGAACTCCTTCGGAGAGGAAACGACCGGTGTATGCATTCTGGATGTAGTAGATGCCGTCGCCAGCGTCAACCAGCTGCCACTCGGTGGTGGTGTGCGCAACGTTGGTCGTGTCAGCGTTGCCGAATGCTGCCTCGAGGTAGCGGTTGTACTCCCCGTCAACAAGGCGGAACGTCCCAGGACTATCAGCCTCAGGTGCGGCCTCGGGAGCAGCCGCAGGCGCACCTCCGACCACGTCGATGGTGATGCGAGCAACTGCTTCGTCGGCGTCGATCCCGCCTCCACCGGCGGTGCCGATGTTGGTTCCGGGCACCGTGAACAAACCAACGAGGTTGTCGAAGCCTGGGTGTGGGCCAGCAACACCGGTCGGATCGTCAGTAGACGGGCCCGAGTCCAAACCGTCAAAGCCGAGCGAGAAGCCGGCCGCACCCGAGGCGTTGTTGACCTCGGTTCCCGAGTCATAGAGCTCGGATCCAATGATGTCGATCGTGACCGGACCGGTGAAGTTGCCGTCTTCGTCGAACAGTTCGTATGCGAGCGGATCGTCGTTGCCGAAGAACGCGTCGTTCGATGGAATGATCATCGAGGCAAACGACAGGTAGCGATACGCTTGGGCATTGATGATGTCGATCGAACCCTCGACTGTCGCCGTGGGTGCGATTGGACCATCAGCCACCGTCGTCTGCAGACGACCCGGAGCTTCGAACAAGGCACTCAGCGGCGCGGTATCGCCCGTCTCAGCCAATATTTCAAGCTCTTCGGTGACGCGCTCGCCATCGTTGAACAGGTCGAAGTCTCCGTTGTGAAGACCCGCCCAGACCGGCGTGAAGAAGAAGCCGTCACCTACGGGCTGCAGGTTCTCGATCGTGAAGGTGACCTGACCTGGCGCCTCCCCCTCTTGCGCCAAAGCCGTATTCGGCGCGATCGCCACAGCGGTGGCCATGAGTATCAGGACAAGAACTGACCGGAACAACCGGAACCTTCCCCGCCTGGATTGGTGCTTGTCGATCGTTCTCATTTTCCCCTACTCCCGTTACGTCATGCTTCAGGCCGCTCCCGAAGGTCCGTATCCGCAACATAAACCACACTCTCCGTGCGTGCCTCGCAAAATTATGAACAATGAAGCACGTGCTCCAAAAAGCCGAAATTGGCTACGTAATGTGGTGAATTAGGACGCGCGTTCGCGCGGTTTGTAAACGTGTTGCACCATCCCGTTGTCAAAACTCGCGGTACGTACGTGGTGAAACCACGTGTGATCGGCCAAAGCACCGAATACCGGAATGCCCACTCCGAGTGCTACCGGCAGGACCGAAACAATGAGTTCGTCGAGCAATCCGTCGTTTGCGAAACTCGACGCCAGCTTGCCGCCATCGACGTAGAGCCTTGACCAGCCACGACCCTCAGCGTCGGCAACCACCTCGGCTGGCGATCCGCTGAAGATCTCGCAAGCGGTTGCGTGCTCGGGCAATTGAGTGAGCGTGCGACTCATGACCAGGACCGGCTTGTCGTAGGGCCAAACTTCGACCAATCCCATCACCGTCTCGAACGTGCGGCGACCCATGACCAGCGCATCGATACTCGACATGAAGTCGGCGTAGCCATAGTCGACGCCCTCGATGTGGTCGAGTTCGTCGAGCCAGTCGAGTTCGTCGTTCGGGCCTGCAATGAACCCGTCAAGGCTCATGCCTAAATACGCGGCGCAATGCATGACGGTGCTACCCCTTGATCTGGCCCACAACCGACGCTGGGGTGAACCGGGCGATGAAACGGCCCTCTTCAACCATGGCGGCGCGATACTCGTCCCAATTCGGGTGCGGACCGCCGGAGATGTCTTCGTAATACCGAACGAGCGCGTCGTTGGCGGCGTCGTTCATACTCGTAGTGACCTCACCTAACTCGACTGTTCCATCGAAGGACAGATAGCTCCACTCCTCTGGAGAGGTGAGATGCAGCACGACTCGGTTGTCGCGGCGCATGTTCTTTGTCTTTGCACGGCTATCGGTAAGCGAGATCAGAAAGACCCCATCTTGAAGGAGATAGACAATGTCGGAGGACTGCGCCCGACCGTCCTTGCGTAACGTGATGAGTGCCGCGTGCTTGCGATTTGAAGCCCAGTTCAGAGCGGTGTCGAGTTCCATGTGCCGACACTAGCGAGAAGTCAGCGAAAGAAGCGGCCGAACAGGCGAGTGAGTGGCCCAGGCTTGGGGTCAACCCACGTGTGGTCGTAGGTATAGACCTGTCCGGAGGTCACGTTTAGCAGCGGGTCGACCATGGCGGTAACCAGAAGGGCGCACGACTGGTTACCCCATTCAAAGTAATGACCAGCGATCGGTTCGGGCATGGTCATCTCGACTTTTGGTCCCAACTCCAGCGGCTGACCATCACACGCCACGATCGGTGTGAGGAGCGCGCCGCTACGGTTCGCGTACTGACGCAGGTGTCCAGCAGCCAGGTTGAGGTCTTCAGATTCGAGCGGACGGTCGATGCCCGGTGGCAGAGTGAAAATCGCTGCTCCCGGAATGCTGTGCACAAACACCCCAAGCTCTCCAACGGACCCCGAACGGGTCACAACTCGTTCGCCCTCGTCCATATCGAACACGAGCACCGGAGTCGTGTGTTCTCCAGGGCGCGCACCAGAATCGCGCGTCATGACAACATTCCTTCGGCAGCGAAGCGGCCGGTGCTCATGCAAGCCTGCAAGAGATAGCCACCGGTTGGGGCCTCCCAATTAAGCATCTCGCCCACAACCATCACATTTGGTTCCCTCAGCAGGGCGAACGCGTCATCGACCTCGGACCAAGCCACTCCCCCGGCCGATGAGATAGCTCGATCGATTGGCGCCATTGCATCGAGAGTAATCGGGACAGCCTTCGCGAGTTCGGCGATCTGAGCAACGTCGGCGGGAAGTTCGTTGTTGGTTACTTCACGGAGCAGCGCCGCAGCAACGGTCGAGAACCCACAACGCCGGAGCAGGCGTGCGGCCGATTCCCCTTTCTTGCGTTTGGACAACTTCTCTTCGAGCTCGTCGAACTCGAGGTCGGGGAACAGGTCGATATGAATCGTCGAATGGTCGGCTAGCAGGTTGCTTCTGATCTGTCGCGAATGTGCGTAGACCGGCCCGCCCTCCAGACCAGTTTCAGAGATGATCGGGTCGCCCCGCACAGTGTGGGTCTTCCCTGAGCGTGGATCTGTCACGAGTACTGCGACGTTCTTGATCGGCTCACCAGCAAAGCGCTCGGTCATCACATCAGACCATGAGACTTCGACACCGCAGTTCGTCGCGCGGAGCGGTTCGACCTCGATCTGTTGCTCGGCGAGTGTGACTTGCCACGAACCATCCGAAGAAACGCGCGGCCAGCTCGCTCCGCCGAGAGCCAGCACTGCCTTATCGAACGTCGTCGTGCTGGTGACTCCCTCTGAGTTCGTGAAGTGAAACTGACCTTCTCCGCTCCAACCGTTCCACCTATGCCCGAGATGGAATTGAACCCCCAAACCGTCCAGCCTTCGTAGCCAAGATCGAAGCAGCGGAACGGCACGGAACTCTTCAGGGAACACCCGCCCACTCGACCCCACGAATGTGTCGTGCCCAAGCTCTGAGCACCACCGCCGAAGATCGTCTGGGCTGAATGACCGAATCGCCGGTTCGAGGTGATGACGGTCGGAGCCGTATCGATTGAGGAGGTCCTCGATCGGCTCGCTGTGGGTAATGTTCAGGCCGCCACGACCTGCGAGGACAAACTTGCGTGCAGGCGACCGGCGCTGGTCATACACCGATACCTCATGACCCGCCGAGGCCAAAACTTCTGCTGCCATCAACCCGGCGGGCCCAGCTCCAACGATGACGACGTTCACTCGCCGAGGTTAGCCGACGCTAACTGCGAGCAGACTCGTAGGGTTCAATGGTCGAGTCACGTACGAACGGAGCAACGTGTACGGAGAAGTGCGAGAAATTCACCAGCTGACCCCGGCAATGGTCCGGATCGTCTTTGGGGGCGGAGATCTTTCCGAGTTTGAGCCAACCCAAGCGACCGATGCATACCTCAAGGCTCAGTTCCTTCCCCGCGGCGCTACCTACGAGGTGCCTTTCGAGATGGAGGACCTCGACGGTGTTGTACCCGAGCACCTTCCAAAGGCTCGGCGGTACACGGTTCGCCGATGGAACCCTGACACCCACGAGCTGACGATCGACTTCACCATCCATGGCGACACCGGCTATTCAGGCTCCTGGGCTCAGCGAGCACGAGTGGGTGATCGCATGCAGTTCACCGGCCCGAAAGGCAGATACCGGCCGCGCGCTGACGTGGATTGGCATCTGTTCGTCGGCGACGAATCCGCCCTACCCGCAATCGCCGCATCGCTCGAAGTTCTGGACGCCGGTGATCACGCCGTGGTGGTAGTTGTAGTCGACGCACCGGGCTACGAAGTCGATCTGGGCAGCGCTGGCGAGATTGACATTCACTGGCTGTATCGGAACGAAAGCACAACGCCGGAGACACTCCTCGTCGAGGCTCTCGCAGAAATGCAGTTCCCCGACGGCTCGTTCGACAGCTGTGTTCACGGCGAAGCCGGCGAGACCCGCGCTGTTCGCAAGTACCTCATCTCCGAACGCGGCGTAGACCCAACCGAAGCCTCGATCTCTGCATATTGGCGTCGCTCATATACCGACGAGCAATGGCGCAAAGTAAAAAAGGAATGGAACGCGGCTGTAGAGGCCGATGTCTAGGTGAGCAGTATCGTCGTTTCCGAACTCGATTATGCGCCGCCTGGCGCCGACTCGTTGTTCTTCGACATCTCGTTCAACGTGTCCCCCGGCGACCACGCTGCGATCGTTGGAGCCAACGGCGTTGGCAAGAGCACCATCCTGCGCATCCTGTCAGGCAAGATCGAGGCCGACGGAGGCGAGTTTGCCATCGGCGGCACGTTCCTGACGATGACCCAGGATGTGGGCATGGGTCGGCCAGACGACTCGTTGCGCGACATGTTGCTCGAGGTCGCCGTTCCCGATCTCAAAATGGCCGGCCAGACTCTGGTCGCTGCCGAGAAGGCGCTCGCCGATGGCACCGACGACGGTATGGCATATGCCGAAGCGATCACCGAGTGGGGCGACCGAGGCGGGTACGAACTCGAAGCGCAGTGGGCGGCCTCAGCCGAGCGCAGCGTCAAGACTCCGGTCACCGACTTTGCGACCCGCAAGGTCAGCGAACTGTCGGGTGGCGAACGCAAGCGATTGGTTCTCGATGTGTTATTGAATTCGGGCGTCGACGTGCTGCTGCTCGACGAGCCCGACAACTACCTCGACATCCCGACGCGGGTCTGGCTCGAAGACGAGATCCGGTCGTGCCCGAGCACCATCTTGATGGTGAGCCACGATCGTTCGCTGCTCGAACGGGTCGCCACCAAGATCATCGTGCTCGAAGGTTCGGGGGCCTGGGTACATGGTGGCTCGTACGCAACGTTTCCTGAGGCCCGAGCAAAACGTCAGGCCCAACTCGGTGATGCACTGAAGCGCTGGACCGCAGAGGAACGCCGTCTTCACGCCCATATGAAGGTCATGAAGACCCGAGCAGCCCAGAACTTTAAGAACGCGACGAAGGCAAATGCTGCCGAGACTCGATGGGAGAAGTTCGTCAAAGCCGGACCTCCTCCTCCCCCGGTTCGCGACGAGAACATTCATGTCAACCTACGCGGAGCTGATTCGGCTCGCCGTGTGCTCAACATCGTCGACGTCTCGATCGGCGACTTGTTCTTTCCGTTCTCCGACGAAGTGCATTTCGGTGAACGGCTCGGCCTCATCGGACCCAATGGCACCGGCAAAACTCACCTGCTGCGTGCGCTCGAGGGGGACCTTGAGCCTGACGAAGGAACGGTCGGCCTTGGACCTCGCACCTCGGTTGGCACCTTCACCCAGATCAACGACCGACCGGACTTCCTCGGTCGCGAAGCGGTCGACATCGTGAAGGAACGTATTCGGGACGAAGAGGCAGCAATGAAGTCTTTGGCTCGCTACGGGCTAGCCAATCACGCTCGGCAAGAATTTGAATCGCTGTCGGGCGGCCAGAAGGCGCGCCTCGAAATCCTCTGTCTCGAACTGGAGGGGCACAACGTTCTGCTGCTCGACGAGCCGACAGACAACCTCGACATCGAGTCCTCTGAAGCGTTGGAAAGGGCACTCGATGGGTTCCAAGGCACCGTGGTCGCTGTGAGTCACGATCGCACGTTCCTCGAAGGCCTCGACCGCTACATCATGATCAACGACGACGGCAGCGTGTACTCGCTCCCGGACTTCGATGTTGCCATGAAAGGCCTCGCCGACCCGCCGAGCGTTGCCAACATCAAGCTCGCTAAGTCACTCACCGAGAGTTAGTAGATCTCGTACCGAGCGTTGAGGTCGGCCATGTAGTCTGGGTCGCCGGTGAGAACGAAGGTGCCGAGCTGCTCGGCGACAACCACAAGGTGAGCGTCGACAACATCGGATGTTTCTGACTGGGCGAGTTTGCGCCCCACAGCGATGGAGTTGTCCAGCGCATGGACTTCGAAGCCCTGGAGTGCCCGAGCGAAGTTCGCTTGGCGCGCCGGGTTTCGCCACACCTGAGCAAGAACAGGGTGAGTGGTATGTAGCTCGTCTCCACGTTCGAGCGAACGCTTGATAAGCGCCCAAAGCTTGGAGTTGACGCGTTCACCGTCGACGATGAACGGTGTTGCGTCGACAATCAACGGTCGACACCTTGACGATCGAGCACTTCATCGGCCCAGTCGAGGTGGGCTTGGTCGATCGGCCCCTCAACCGCTTCCCAAGAAGAGATCATGTCGAGCATTGCCTGGCTCCGGCGTCTCCGCTTGGCCTCAGCAGTTAGGGCTCGCTTAATAGCCAAGGTTTGGGTGCCATCTAAGGCGACGAGTTCGGCGAGAGCCGCTTCCATTTCGTCGTCAAAGTTGATCGTCGTCTTTCTAGCCATACACGTATGGTACCTGAGCCATACTCATATACCACTAGACGTAGGTCGGCAGCCGAAGGCTTGAGTTCGCACCCTGGTCGAGGGGCGCTGGGCCGTCTGACTTCAGTCGCCACCAGCCGGCTGCGGCGACCATCGCCGCGTTGTCGGTGCACATTGAGCGAGACGGAACGAATGCGGCAATGCCATCTTCTACGGCGAGGCTGAGCGTTCGTTCACGCAGTGACGAATTGGCTGCGACGCCACCGGCCAAGCACAGGCCCTTGGCGCCGAACTCGTGCACGGCTTTTTGTGCTTTCGTCAGCAGCACGTCGACGACCGCTTCCTGAAACGATGCGGCGATGTCTACATCGGCAACGTCTGGGTTCTTGCGCACGTAATTGACAACGGAGGTCTTGAGTCCAGAGAAGGAGAAGTCGTATCCATCCTTGGCCATCGCCCGCGGAAAGCGAACCGCTTCGGGGTTACCGTCCATCGCCATCTTGTCGATGATGGGACCCCCCGGATAGCCGAGACCGAGGTATCGGGCGACCTTGTCGTAGGCCTCGCCGGCAGCATCGTCGAGAGTCTGGCCCAGCAAGCGGTACTGGCCGTGGCCTTCCATCAGAACGAGCATCGTGTGACCGCCCGAAACGAGCAACACCACCACGGGAAGCTCGAGATTGGGTTCTTCGAGGAACGACGCGTAGAGGTGCGCTTCGAGGTGGTTGACCGCCACAAAGGGCTTATCCCAGACCAAAGCGAGCGACTTCGCTGCGCTCACTCCGATGAGTAGCGAGCCAATGAGCCCGGGGCCGACCGTGCAGGCAATGGCGCTGAGGTCGTTCTGATCGACTCCGGCCTCGACCATCGCCTCTGCAACGACGGGCATCATCATCTCGACGTGGGCACGGCTGGCTACCTCGGGAACAACGCCGCCGTAGCGGGCGTGAATGTCGATCTGGCTCGACACCACATTCGAACGCACATCACCACCGTCGCCAACGACCGCAGCGGCGGTTTCGTCGCAGCTCGTTTCGATTCCCAAAATCAACTCAGCCATGGGTTCCTAGGTTAGAGGCGGTCATGATGATGGCGTCTTCGTCGTTGTCTCCGTAGTAGCCAACGCGTCGACCCACCACCTCCAGGCCGTGACGTTCGTAGAGCGCGATCGCAGCAGCGTTGCTTTCGCGAACCTCGAGGGTCAGTTCGTCGTAGCCCTTCCCGATGGCCGCCTCGGTAAGGCGTGCCATCAACGCCTTCGCCACGCCTTGGCGGCGGTGCTGGGCTTCGACTGCGATCGTTGCGACGTGAGCCTGATCGCCGACAAAGATCAGGCCCCCATGCCCAATGACTTTGAACTCTCGTTCGGCCACCAGGTGCACCCGGGTCAGGTCTGTCACCTGTGCAATGGTCCAGCCCTCGGTCCAGGGGGATGGGAACGAGAAGCGGTCGATGTCTCGAATTGAACGCACGTCTCTTATCTCAGCCCGCCGGATCGAGAGAAGTGACGAGTTGTTCATGAGCGACCGTCTCGGACCTTCCAGTTGATCTCGGCGTCGGGTAAGCGGATGTACATGGGTTCGATCTCCCGAGGGGTTACGAACTCTTCTCGTAGTGCCTTGGGGTGGGCCAACTCCACAAGGCTGCGGGCCGAGGGGTACCACAGTCCTTTACCCGCAATCTCGACCCGGGAGACCTTCTCAAACTGCTCTCGGTAGCGCTCGGCGCCGTCGCCGAGCAGAAGGACCTCTTCGTCGACGGCCATCAGATCAGCAACCAACTCTTCAGGTTTAAACACCGCGGGTTCGGTAATTCGCTGAACTCCACCAGGAACCGACCGATATTGAGCTGCGAATACTTCACCACGGCGTGCGTCCCAGCATGGCACGATCATCCGAGACGAGTGAGCGACCGCGAAGGCTCCAAGGTCGAGACTCGAAACGCCGATCATCGGCACGCCTAAACCGTGAGCGACAGCCATCGCCGACGCAATGCCGACCCGCAATCCAGTGAATAAGCCCGGCCCGACGTCGACCGCGACGACGCTCACCTCTGACAGTTCTATGCCAGCCTGCTCGCTCACGAACTTGATCATCGGTGTGATGCTCTCGGCATGACGACGATCGACCGAAGAGTGAGTAGAAGCCAATACGCCCTCGTGGCCGCCGATGGCCACGCCTACCTGCGCTGTGGCAGATTCAATTCCGAGAACCAACATCAGCTCGGGTCCGCTCCGATCGACGCGCACAGCGATGCGATCGCCTTCGCTCGATTCATCCACCGGTCTCCGACAGCGCGGAGTTCGATGCTGCGGTCGTCGTCACCCTCGCCGAAGGTGAATCGCACCTCAAGGTAATCGGGAGGGAGCATCGGCAGGATTGCATCGCCCCACTCGATGAGCACTACTCCACCAGAGTCAAGAAGGTCGGGGAGGTCGAGATCGAGTACCTCGGCCATCTGCTCGAGCCGGTACACGTCGAGGTGATGCAGCTTCAAACGTCCCTCATATTCACGGGCGAGGGTGAACGTGGGGCTCGTCATTGGCTCATCGATCCCGAGGGTTTTGCCGTACGCCTTCGAAAAGGCGGTCTTGCCAGCGCCCAAATCGCCGACGAGAACGAGCACGTCTCCACCTTCGGCCATATCCGACAGACCCGCCGCGAGCGCAGCGGTGTCCTCGGGAGAGCTCGACAAGAAGGTGGTCACGTGCTGATTGTACGACGACTCCGCCCGGGCAACGGCCCATCTCGGAGGCGATGCGTGGCGAGCCCTGCTCAAGTTGAGCCCTACGCCCTGATCGCCTGCTCTACGGCGATTGCAGCGAGCATCCGGACCGTTGCCACATCGGCCTCGACCTCTGGCTTGGCTACTGCGACCAGGGCATCGCCGTCGTAGGGGCCGTGCGCTGGGAAGATCGCCCGGGCGAGCCCGTCGTGTCCAGCCTCAGCGACCGACTTCAGTTCGGTCTTAGTGAGCCTCGCGTTGGTTGCGATCAGCCCGATTGTGGTGTTCTCACCGAGGGCCGACGGGACTTCGGGCCAGTCGAATGAGCCGGCGGCAATCTCCGTTCGAGCTTGTTCAGCTTTCGCTCCAATGTCGCCAACCGAATTGCAGACCACTAACGCCCCGACCGTGATCTCGTCCTTCCTAGCTGAAGCGAAACCAACTCCGGCGTCGTAGGCCCCGGCGGATCCGCGCCACTTCCCCGCAGTCGCTCCAGAGCCCGCGCCCACGGACCCAACCTCAAATTCGGCCGAGGCAGCGTCGAGCGCGCTATTACCTTCCGGAACGCCCGGCCACCGCATTGCGTTGCCAACGCCGAGATCGAAGAGCGCCATGCCCACAACGATCGGCACACGCCCGAACGTTGTCGGAAATCCGATGTCTTGAGCCCGAAGCGACCGCGCAACGCCATCGCCAGCGGCCAGGCCAAACGCTGAACCGCCCGACAACACGACTGCGTGAACGTGTTCGACCAGCCGTGTGGGTTCGAGCACGGCAAACTCACGCGTCGCTGGAGCTCCGCCACGTACCTCGCCCGATGCGACGACATCGCCGATGAAACGAACCACCGTGCAGCCTGTTCGGGCCTCGGTGTCGGTCCAGTGCCCAACTTGCATC
>CAZHUR010000046.1:0-10921 GCA_964535395.1 uncultured Acidimicrobiales bacterium | reverse complement strand
CTCAAAGATCGACCGCCCGCGTTTGCGTGCGTGGGCTGCTCGGCTGCTCGCCGGTGGAAAGATGGAGTCTCTATGAGGGTTCTCGTCACCGGCGCTACTTCGATGATCGGCCGTACGGTCATCAACCGCCTCGTCGAGCGCGGCGATGAGGTTACAGCGCTCCAGCGTCGACCATCGGGCATCGAAGGCATCACCGAGATCCAGGGGTCGATCACAGACATCGAGGTGGTACATCGAGCTGTCGAAGGCCAAGAGGGCGTCATCCACGTTGCAGCCAAGGTCGACATCGTCGGCGACTTCGACGACTTCGTCGAAGTTAACGTCCAGGGCACCACCAACCTGACCACCGCAGCGCGAGGCGCCGGGGTGAAACGCTTTGTGTACGTCTCCACACCATCGGTTGCTCACGCAGGCGCCTCGATCGTAGGTGGCGGCCCCGCCACCGCTGACCCCGATCGGACGAGCGGCCACTACGCCACGACAAAGGCAATGGCCGAGCGGCTCTCTCTGTCATCGAGCACCGAGGAGATGCCAATCGTTGCGATTCGCCCCCACCTTGTCATTGGTCCGGGCGACACCCAACTCGTCGGCCGGATCCTAGAACGGGCCGAGCAGGGCCGCCTTCCGCTCGTCGGCACCGGGCTCGCCCTCGTCGACGCCACCTGGGTCGACAACGCCGCCGGGGCACTGGTTGCAGCACTCGACAAGTCTCCGGGGCTTGGTGGACGCGCCTTTGTTGTTTCGAATGGCGAACCCCGCACGGTTCACGAACTCCTCGCCCGTATCACCAAAGCGGCGGGCGTTGAGTGGTCCCCTCGTCTTGTGCCGAGCAAGCTCGCCATCGCCGGAGGCAGACTCGTCGAAAAGATCTGGGATACCACTGGACGACAGGACGAACCGCCCATGACCGGCTTTGCCGCAGAGCAATTCTCGACCGCTCACTGGTTCGACCAGACAGAGACCCGCAACGCCTTGGATTGGGAACCTTCCGTCTCTCTCGCCGATGGCTTTGAGATACTGGCAGAGCACTATCAATAACCGAGTGTCAACAGCGTCAACAATACTGAGAGGGCCGCGATGGCACTGACCGATCTTCCGCCATTTGATCGAGCTGACGGACCGGACAAGGTAACCGGTTCGGGTCGATACACCGCCGACATAAACCTCACGGGCCAGTTGGTAGGAAAGTTCCTCTACGGAGGGGTCAGCCACGCACAGATCACGGCGCTCGATGTGTCAGCGGCTCGCGCGATCCCAGGTGTGTTCGCCGTGCTGACCGCAGATGACGTGCCTGATGTTCGATACAGCTATGGCCTCGCCGACCGCACGTTGTTTGCGAGGGACGTGATCCGTTTCGAAGGTGAAGTCGTCGCCGCGGTCGCAGCGATCTCCGAAGAGGTGGCACAAGAAGCGCTGGCAGCTATCCAGCTTGAGATCGAGCCGCTCGAACCAATCCTCGACCTGGAAGCAGCAGCGTCCAGCGACTCTCCCCTGGTTCACGAGAACATCGACGGGTATGAAGTATCCGGCGACACACCGCATTACGGAAATGTGGCCACCGAGTCATCGATCTCGATGGGGAACGCCGAAGCTGCAATGGCGACGGCACATACGGTCGTGTCCAGCCGCTACCTCGCCGATGCTAGCCACGCCACCCCGATCGAACCCCGTGCGGTAATCGCCCAATGGGAAGGTGACAAGGTCACGGTCTGGACGAGCACGCAGGTTCCCTTCGATGCACGCCAAGGTGTCTGCGACACCCTCGAAATCCCCGCGAGCCGTGTTCGAATCGTCGCTCCTCACATCGGTGGCGGCTTCGGAGGAAAGTGTGGAGCGCACTTCGAACCACACATCGCTGCGCTCGCCCGAGTAGCGAAACGGCCGGTCAAGCTGGTGTTCTCGCGTTGGGAAGAGTTCATTGCGCCCGATCGGCGGCGAGAAGCGATGATCCTCGATGTAACCACCGGCGTTGACGCCGACGGGAAGATCGTTGCGCGAACCGGTGAGATACTTCTCGACAACGGTGCCTATATGGCGGACGCTTCGTTCTTCTCTCAAGCGGCTGCCATGCACCTCGCTGGCCCGTATGTGATTCCCAACGTTCACATCAACGCCAAGTTGATCTACACCAACCGCCAGCCTTCGGGATCTGTGCGTGCGCCAACGGCGCCGCAGGGGTGTTGGGCAGCCGAGTCCCATACCGACGAGGTTGCCAAGGCCATTGGGATGGATGCCGTTGAGTTCCGCCAGAAAAATATCGTCACCTCCGGAAGCACCGGAGTCGTCGGCCAGACCTACGACGAGATTGGCCTGGACCAATGCCTCGAACTAGCTACCGCCTCAGCGGGCTGGGGAAGCGAACTCCCCGACGGTGAAGCGCTCGGCGTCTCGGTCGGCTGGTGGCCGAGCTTTGCCGCCCCGGCGGGGGCATACGCGAAGTTGCACGGCGACGGGTCTGCCCAGATCATCACAGGTGCGAGCGAGTGTGGCACTGGTTCGGTGATGACGTTGCGCATGATCGGTGCCGACGAAATGGGCTTGAACGAGGCCGATATCGAACTGATCTATCAAGACACGGGCGCCGCCCCCGCGGGACCGGGCTCGAGCGGTTCGATGACGCTGTTTAACCACGGCCGGGCGGTGGAGAAGGCAACTCAGGCAATCGCCGAGCAGCTCAAAGAACTTGCGGCCAATGAACTCGAAGCGAATGTTGCCGACATCGTTCTCGGTAACGGAGCGGCTTCGGTCGCGGGCTCGCCTGCGGTTTCGATTCCGATCGTCGAGTTGGTTGCGAGTAGCGAGACCGGCGAACTATTGGGTAGCGCTGCTGCCGATGCTCGTCAGTGGCCTGAGATCGTCGGCTCGACATGTCTCGGCGACCAAGGATTCTCCTCATGGTTGGCCCCACAGTTCTCGTGCCATGTCGCTCGGGTCCGCGTCGACCCTGAAACTGGTGTGAGCCGCGTTCTCGAGGTCCACGCCGTGCACGATTCAGGAACCATCCTCAACCCAATGGCGGCCCATGGCCAGGTCGAAGGTGGCGTCATGATGGGGGTTGGCCAGGCGTTGACCGAGGGAACCCGCTACGACGAAAACGGTAACCAACTCAACGCCGGCCTTCTCGAATACAAGCTGCAGACCATCGCCGATGCACCAGTAATCACCACGCAGTTCGTCGAGATCTTCACCGACAACGCAGGCCCACGGGGCGCGAAGGGTCTTGCCGAGGCACCAAACGTTGCCACCTGCGGAGCGATCAGCAACGCGATTGCCAACGTGATCGGCACCCACGTCAAACAGCTACCGATGACCGCAGAACGAGTGTGGGAAGCTGGCTATGACCCTCTCGATACCCTCGAACGGGAGGTCACACCGTGACGCTGACCATCGCTACCACCCTCGACGAGGTGCTCAGCGGCCTCGCGTCGGGAGCTCGCCCGATCGCCGGTGGCACCGACTTGGTCGTCGGCGCGCGGCAAGGGAAAGATGAGCTTCCCGAACAGCTCATTGCGATCGACCGACTGAGCGAACTCGCGACCGTCGAGACCGATGGATCGAATATTCGGCTTGGCTCGTGTTTGACGCACGCCTCACTGATGACCGACTCGACGATCGTCGACGGCCTGACCGCCATTGCCGATGCAGCAGGCCTCGTGGGCTCGCCGGCAACGCGTAACGTTGGCACACTCGGCGGCAACGTCATGAACGGTTCACCGGCAATGGACACCGGAGCGCCTCTGATTGTTCTCGGCGCCAAGGCCGAGCTCCGCTCCGCCACGTCAACCCGCCTCGTCCCGCTTGGCGAGCTTTGGGTTGGCCCTGGCAACACGTCGGCAGCCGCTGACGAATTGTGTACTGCTCTCGTGGTCGATCAGCCGCCCGAGGCCAGCGGCAGTGCCTACGTTCGGTTGGAGTACCGACGAGCAATGGAGATTGCGATCGTCGGCGCGGCTGCGTTGGTAACGCTCGACGGAGACTCGATCACCTCGCTTCGTGTTGCGCTCACAGCGGTGGCTCCGACGATCGTCGAGGTCCCGGGCCTCGAAGGTTTGGTTGGATCAGCGCTCGACGACGCAGCTCTCGACTCGATTGCGGCGACGGCTTCAGAGCACGCTTCACCGATTAGCGATGTGCGCGCGAGCGACCGGTATCGGCGACACATGGTCGGGGTGATGGCTCGCCGGGCCACCCACGCTGCGGCACGTCGCGCTCGGGGTGAAGCCATTGCCGTGCCGGTCAATCGAGCTCTCGGCATAGGAGCAGCCTCATGAGCAATTCACGAACGCCTCAGCAGGTCACGCTCGACGTAAACGGAGTGCCGTACCTGGTCGCTCTCACCTCCGACCGCACGCTTTCGACCGCGTTGCGCGGAGAAGTCGGCCTGACGGGAACAAAGGAAGGTTGTGACGACTGCGAGTGCGGTGCATGCATGGTGTTGCTCGACGGACAACCAATCAACTCATGTTCCTACTTGGCGGTGCAGGCCCAAGGTCGCGAAATCACGACGATCGAGGGCCTCGCAGGCCAGGACGATCTTCACCCTCTGCAACGCAACATTCTCGCCAGCGGCGGGGTTCAATGCGGTTTCTGCACACCGGGCATGTTGATGTCGGCAACCGCGCTGCTCGACTCCAACCCGACTCCAACAGCTGAAGATGTTCGCATTGGGCTGTCGGGCAACCTGTGCCGCTGCACTGGTTATGCCCGTATCCTCGACGCCGTCATCGAAACCTCCGTCGAACTCAACACGTAGCACCGTCAACGAAGCACCGTCTACCAGGCACCCGCGCATCAAGGTTCTTAACCCGTTAACTACGTTCTGCGGGATCAGTCCCTAACGTGAAGGTAATGGACCGCGCATCGACCACCCCACAGCACCAGGGGACCGCTCGCGATGTCTTAGCGGTGAAACCATTTCGGAACTTCCTGATCGCTTCGTTTCTCTCGAACTGCGGACGCTGGCTGCAATTCGCCGCGCTCGGCGTGCTGGCGTGGGAGTTGACGGGCTCAAACGCCTTCTTGGGTCAGCTCATCTTTGCCCAACTTGCCCCGATGGCGATCCTCTCGCTCATCGGCGGATCCCTCGCCGACAGCATGAACAAACGCACGTTGCTCTTGGCGACCCAAATGTGGCAGATGGTGTGGACCCTCGTTCTGGCCTCGCTTCTCATCGACGGCAACATCAGTGAGGGCACGCTGCTGCTGGTCGTATTCACGATCGGGCTTGGGCAAGGTCTTTATGCGCCCGCCTTCGCATCGGTCCTGCCTCTTATCGCTGGCCCAAACAACGTGCGTGCTGCGGTGTCGCTGAACTCTGTACAGATCAATGCTGCACGGGTCGTCGGGCCAGCCATCGGCGGCGTCCTAGCTGTGACGCTCGGTTTCGCGGAACTGTTCGCAATCAACGGGTTCTCCTACCTGGTCGTGATCGGTGTGATCGCAACGATGAGTTTCCCTCCCCCGAAGTCCTCTTCGGCGAGCTTGAAAGAGCGAGTCTTTGGTGGCTTCGTCATCCTCCGTAACGCTTCCCACGTGCGGGGAGCGATCATACTCATGGCTCTCTTTGCGCTCTTCTGCTTGCCCTTCATTGGGCAACTCCCGGCGATTGCCGAGGTCAACCTGGGCATCGACAGTCAGAGCCAGCAGTACGCCTGGTTCTATGCAATCTTCGGTGCCGGCGCGCTCGTGGGTGCAATTATGGTTAGCACGGTGCTGTTGCGGTTCGAGCGTCCACTGCTCGTGCGCGTGACGATGTTTGGCTTTGCGGCGAGCCTGGCCTGGCTGACGATATTGGACGACATCACATTCGCCTACCTCGCGATCTTCCTGGTGGCACTCTTCTATTTCATTTTGCCGACCGTGCTCGCCTCACACTGGCAAGAGCATGTGCACGAGTCGATCCGTGGCCGTATCGCTGCGCTTTGGGTGCTTTCCTTCGGAGGCATGATCCCGATCGCGAACTTGGTCGGCGGACGTTTCGCCGAGGCCACATCGCTTCGAACACTGATGTGGGTCGGCGTTGTGACCGCGGTGATCTTGGCGACGGTGGTTCGCATTAAGACCGGTGAGATCGTCGATGAAAGCGCTATCCACACGAAAAGAGCAGTCCACAAGACCAGCGACGAGCCGAGTCCGGTTCATGATTCGATCCAGGAACCTACGGGGTCACAGACACCGTGATCTGATACCTGCGGTCGTCTACATCGACAGCGATGACGGCCTCTCCAGATGCCCCGGCGGCTGGGGCTAGCGTGAGCGATCCGTCGACGCCGATGCTCGGCGGAACATTGAACAGCTCAACGCCCTGGGTCGATATTGCGGTCGTTGCATTCGCCGGGAAGTTGGCGTCACCACCGCTTACGATCTGCCATGGCACAACTTGAACGCCGACCTCGCCGGAGAGCTGAATCGATCCCTGCCCAGCAACGGTCGGCTGGGCCGATTCAACGGTGAGCCGCAACGTCGCGGTGTCGCACTGGCCCGCGCCATTGCAGATTTCATAGGTGACGTCTACGTCTTCGTTTTCGCTCGCGGATGGCTCGTACACGATCGTGAAGTCGGCGAGGTTAATCCCGACCGAACGGCTACTGCTCGACACGAGCGTGAGAGTGGTTGGGTCGAGGCCATCTCGAGGAAGATCGTTGGCTAAGACGTCAACGACAGCTGATGACCCGGCGACCACGGTCAACTCGTCGTCAATTGCGGTCGGGGCCAGCGTTTCGATCGTCACGGTCAACACACCTAACGTGCTCCGGCCACGCTCGTCTTCGGCTACGTACATCACATCGACTACGCCAGGTTCTGGACCGGCCACGATCTGAATACGGCGATCGTCAACGGTCGATACTTCTAGGGCCGAGAAGCCGCCGGCTTGCTCGATCCACACATCGGACACGCGCAGCGCTGAGACCCCTCCATCATCGACGTCGTTGGCGAGCACTTCGATCTCGAGGTTCTGTCCAGCGAGCAACGTCACCTCATCTGCGCGCGGTTCGGGCGCGGCGTCGCCGTCGAAGATAGTGACCGTGCCTTCAGCAAGCCCGCCTTCGCCGTCGCTCACTACATAGGAGAGAACCCAGTCGCCCGCGACTCCTGGTCTGGGTGTGAACAGCAGCTCTCTGTTGTCCGGGGAGACCGAGACCACCCCTTCGCCGCGTTCGACTTCCGCACTGACGATCGCGAGTTCATGGCCCTCCTCGTCGGTGTCGTTCTCAAGCACTGGAATCAGCAACGTGGCAACGTTCGCCGCAGCGATAGCCTCATCGTCTCCGGGCAGCGGCGGATCGTTCTCCGCTATGACCTCGGCGGTGATGGAGCGGTCCACGCAGTCCCCGTCGACGCAGGCCCGGATGTCGACACGAACCGTTCCCTCTGCCTCGGGCTCTGGTTCGATTCGAAGAAGCGTTCTGTTGAGCACCACCGTCGCAGGTCCCTCGACGTTCTGTATGTCGATGGTGTCTGCAGCGGGCTCGGTACTGACGTCCACTTCGAGAGGGCTGTTCTCGCGAACGACTACCTCAGACGGTAAGGACTCGTCGAACGTGAGGGGTTCGGCCACACTCTGCGCTGGCTGAACAGTCAAGATCAAGATCATCAGGACGATCACGAAGATCGCAACAACAAAGACTGCGCGACCCCATTGCAGGCGCGTTGGATCCTCTGCAAGAGCCGAATTCGATTGTGGGGCGTAGCTCATGGTGTCCCGCTCCTGCGAACTTCACGTTCCCAATCGGCTTGGGACAACCCTTTTTCAAGGATCTCAGGTGAACTTCGGCGCGCGCCCTATACGCCCAGACGCGCAAAAGAGGGGGCCAAAGCCCCCTCTTTTGTTACGTGAGGATTATGTAACTAGATCGCTCGAACGTTTTGGGCTTCGTCGCCCTTGCGTCCCTGACCAATCTCGAATTCGACGGCCTGACCTTCTTCGAGAGACTTGTAGCCTCCACCTTCAATGTTTGAGTAGTGAACGAATACATCGTCACGACCCTCGCATTCAATAAATCCGAAGCCCTTCTCGTTGTTGAAGAACTTGACTGTTCCCTGCATTGCGAAACCTTCTAACTTTCTAACTTTGCCGGCGTGAGCCGCTCACTGAAGCGCTCTTTGCACGACGTGACGCCGAGCAGCGATGTGCTCGACGCGCTCAGGCTATTGGGATTGGACTCGGTCCCGTGCCGTTCGACCGAAAAACTTACTTAGAGATGAAGTCGACTATCCGTTCGCAACCCTCTCGGAGTCGGTCGTCGGAAACGGTAAACGACAGTCTGACCCAACCTTGGGCCGACGCGCCGAAGGCGCTGGCGTCGAGCAGCGACACCCTCTTGGACTCGAACAGCTGGTGACAAAAATCGACGCTCGACTCTGCCACGCGACTCACGTCAAGCAGCAGATACATACCTGCGTCGGGGACGAGAACGTCGATATTGTCAACTTCGCTCAGGATCTTTGCAGCGAGGTCACGGCGTCTTTGGTACACGGCGCGCATCTCGACTGCGGTGCCGTGGTACTTCTCGATGGCATCGAGTGCTGCCTCTTGCACGAACCCTGGCACTCCGTAATTGACGATCACTTGGAGCGCTTCGATGTGTTCGATCAGTGCCTGAGGGCCGACCGCCCAACCGATGCGCCAACCGGTCATCGCGTGAGACTTGGACAGGCTGCCGACGATCACCGTGCGTTCGTCCATGCCCGGGACTGAGGCAATCGAAGTGAATCCTTCACCGAAGACCACATCGCAGTAGACCTCATCGCTGATGACCCACAGATCGTTGTCCCGCGCCAGCTCAGCGATTCCTTCGAGTTCGTTCGGGTTGAGAACGACCCCGGTGGGATTGTTCGGGTTGGTCAGAGCAATCACGCGTGTCTTGTCGGTGATTACTTGTGCGATCTTGTCGACATCAGGTCGAAAGTCCGGGGCGCTCTGTCCGACCAGTTTGAGAGACGCTCCTCCAACACTGAGCGTCGACGTGTAGGTGAGATACATGGGCTCTAGGGCGATGATCTCGTCACCGTGGCCCGCCAGGCACAAGCTCGAGGCGAAGAGGGCGTTCTGGGTTCCGGCGGTCACCACAGCGTTGTCTATGCCGTAGGAAACGCCGGTCCGTCGAGCGGCGAGCTCAGCTATCGCGGCTCGCAGTTCTTGGCGGCCGCCCATGGACGTGTAGTGGGTGTCACCGGACCGGAGAGCAGCCACTGCGCTGTCCACAATCGGCTCGGGAGTGGCAAAGTCAGGGTCGCCGACGCTGAGGATGATCACGTCTTCGCCGCGCTTAACCGCCGCCTCAGCAAGGCTGTGCACTTCCCAACCTCGAGAACCTTTATTGTGTAGCGCTCGGACTAGCGGTGAGAACCCCATGGGGTTACGTCGGCCAGATTCGCTGGTTCGGAAGGAAGTTCCGGAGCTGTGGAGGCTTACTCACGTGATTTCCACCACGACACCGCCAATGCGGCACCGCCAAGGATGGTGATTGCGAAGTCGATTGGCGCAACAAATGCGCCGAAGTGATCTTTGTCGTAGTAACTGACAGGGCTCTCGAATCGGAAGTCCCAGTTGAACGGGAAGAACACGAGTGGGCCGTCGTCGTGATGGACCGGGATGTCCATTGCGGTGTGCAGCAACGCGCCAGCAGCGAAAGCGAGTGCGCCACGCTTTTTGGTGAGAACCGCGGCTGCCGCCATTCCGGCAAGCACAACCGGGCTATGGAAGCTGTTGTGAATAGCAACCCACGCTGGGTCGTTAAAGAACAGATCTCCAAAGGCGTGTTCCATAGACTCTTGAACCGACATATCGCTGGTCAGCGGGAAATAGATCGCAGCACCAGCCGTTAAGGCGTAGAGGCCAACGTCTGGTGCCAGACCTCCGGCAACAAACCATTTAGCGGTCGAGCTTTCGAGCACCTTGGCAGCGCCGCCCCTGCGTTTGAGGGCGACGAGAGCGTTCGTAACAACGTGGGTAGAGGTAATCATCTGTCATCGACGGTAGCCGAGGGAGATAGATTCGAAACATGTCTACACCTGATGCTCTCCCGTTCGACGAGCGCGATATCGCTGCCGCCGCGCTGCGAATCGGAGATCACATCACCCGGACTCCCCTGTTTCGTTCCGACCCACTGTCGGATCGCTATGGGGCGAACATCTTGATCAAAGCCGAGCACCAGCAACTGACCGGTAGCTTCAAGGTTCGAGGTTCAGCCAATCGCATTCACGCCCTCGAACAAGACGTTGCTCGACGTGGGGTGGTCACTGCATCTTCTGGGAACCATGGCATTGGGGTGTCGACAGCCGCCCTCAGTAGAGCTATCCCTGCTCGCATCTACCTGCCGATGACGGTGTCTGCAACAAAGCTCACTCAGATCGAGCGGCTCGGAGCTACGCCCGTATTGATCGATAGCCCCGACCCCATCGATTGTGAGCGCGCCGCCCGTGAGTCTGCTGAAGTGGAAGGGTTGACCTACATCTCGCCGTACAACGATCCACTCGTAGCCGCAGGCCAAGGCACCATTGCCAAGGAAATCCTCGAACAACTGCGCGAACAGGCCGCCGGAGACACCGAGCAAGGCGGAGCAATCGTCGTCGCGGTAGGTGGTGGTGGAATGATCTCGGGTATTGCGACGTGGATCAAGGCACACTCTCCCACGACCAAGGTGATCGGGGCGTCAGCCGCAAACGACCGAGCAATGGCAGCTTCGATCGAAGCAGGCACCGTTATTTCGCCGCCGGCGACACCTACGTTCTCCGATGGAACGATGGGAGCGATCGAAGACGACACCATCACCTTTCCGATCTGCCAAGAACTGGTCGATGAGTGGATCGACATCACCGAGGCCGAGATTGCAGGTGCTGTCGTCGCGATGGTCGACGATCACCATCAACTGGTGGAGGGGTCGGCGGGCGTGGCGATTGCTGGAGCGACCAAGATCGC
>CAZHUR010000045.1:5357-10960 GCA_964535395.1 uncultured Acidimicrobiales bacterium | reverse complement strand
AGGCGGATGATCAGCGTTCCCGAGAGCACGTCCAGTTTTGGCTTTGCTGCGCTGATGACCTTGCTGTAGAGGCCGGGCAATACTTTTAGCTTTCCGGGGAGGTAGTGCACGAATACGCCGGGGTCGTCGTGGAGGGTGATGTCGACCTTGCTAAACCCGGCCTCCTCGCCTGCGGAGCGCACGCCCCACACGGTGTTGCGGGTCGCGACAACGGGGAAGTGGTAGTGGTCGATCTCGTCGGGGCGGAGTTTGCGAAGTACCTGGTCGGTCAGGTCGAGCTTGGCGAGAATCTTGGAGCCGATTCCGAACGGGTGCAGCCCGTTCGGCGTGATGCAGATGAGCGTGCCACCGGGACGCAACACGTCGTATGCAGCGCGAAGCATTTCTGCAGGTGCCTCGAGATGCTCCCAGACGTAGATAGCAGTGGCCAGGTCGAACGGCTCGGCCTCTCCAGAGTTGATTTCCGAACGATGTTGAAGAGCGAACTCTTCGGCTGGGAGCTGGATCTTCTCGTCGACCCACTCGTTGTCGTCGATGTCGTGATCTGGGTCGACGCCCAGGTAGTACGAGGAAATCCCGGCGAAGAACGGGGAGTATTCGACCGAGCCGTCGCCCGCTCCGAGGTCGATGATACGGAGGTCGGTGTCGGAGCTATCGCGAAGCTCTTGGCCCATCGACCGCAGTATTTCGTACTGGTTCATCGCGGACACACTATTCGCTGTGGGCGAAACCCGATCAATTTGGGCTGACCCACACCGATTCGTAAGGTTCGAGTACGAGCGTGTCGGACACCTGGTGCTTCGTGAGCAGGCACGTTCCGGCCCGGGCGAGCGGCACGGTCTTCTGCTCATCGGTCATGTTGCAGAACACGCTGACGCGGGTCGACCCGTTGCTATGGCCCGCCGGTGCGGTGCGTTCGATAGCGAGAACGCCATCGAGGTCTCGCAGCACCTGCGCTCCCTCGGGATGGAATGCGCTGTGCTGGCGTCGGATCGCCGCACGGTCGAGGAGCCCACGATAGATCGAGCTCTGCCACGAGTCCCCGTCGATGTCGGGCACGTCATTCAGGTGGATGCGGCCACGGTTGATTGTTCGGCGGACACCGTCGGCTTCCATCTCCTCGGTGTTGTTGGTGGTTGCCATCAACGAGTTGATGTAGATCGCCGGCACGCCCGCCAGCGCGAGCACGATGGTGTGCAGCAGTTTGATGCGCTCGGGCATGAGCGGGTCGTCCGGTCCGCCGAACAGGTCGGGGAACGAGACGTTGAGTTCGTAGGGGAAGTCCTCGCCATTGCGCGAATACGTGCCGTGAGTGCCGCCCCGCTCGTGGGTGAGCTGTACGAGGTCCGCCAGTTCCTCATCGGAGAGGAACCCTTCTGCGGGGCGCACCCCAATGCCGTCGTGGCTGGCCAGAAAGTTGAACAGTGTGGTGCCCGGCGGAGGGGGAGTGGTGTTTGCCATCCAGTGGCACAAGCGGTCGGCTCGACCGCTCAGCACGCCGTCGATTGCGAGCGGTGGGAGGGTGAAGTTGTAGATGAGGTGAGCCTCGTCGCCGTTGCCGAAGTAGCTGCGGTTTTCCCGGTCGGGAACGTTGGTCTCGGTGATGATCGCAACATCGGGTGCACGGAAGTCGAGCAGTGTGTGCAGCAGCTTCACCAGTTCATGGGTTTGCGACAGATGGATGCTGGTCGAACCCGGCACCTTCCAGATGTACGCCACCGCGTCGAGACGGATGAGCCGGGCGCCCTCGTTGATGTACAGGTCGATGATCGACAGCATCTCGGCGACAAGGTCGGGGTTCGACCAGTCGAGGTCCACCTGATCCTCGCTGAACGTGGTCCAAACGTGCTGAGTTCCCTTTGTTGTCTCGAACGCTGTGAGCAGCGGCAGCGATCGCGGTCGCACGACCTTGCTCAGATCCCAGCTCGGGTCACCGGTCTTTACATACGCATTGCCGGGACTTTCGTCGCGCAAGAACTGCTGAAACCACTCCGACTCGGCCGAGACATGGTTGAGCACCAGGTCGAACATCAAGTCGACGTGTGTGGCCAATTCACCCATGTCCTCCCACGAACCGAGTTTCTCGTCGACCGCTCGGTAGTCGATCACCGAGAACCCACGGTCGGAGCTGTAGGGGTTGAAGGGCAGCACGTGAACCGTGTTGATTGCCGCGCCCAGATCTTGGGAGACCAGCGTGGTCAACGACTGCAACGGAGTCTTGTCGTCGCTCACGATCGAATCGCCGTAGGTGATCAGCGCAACATCGGACTCGCTGAACCGACCCGTCGAGCGGGGAACACCGCCGGTGATCCCGATTGCGTCGATGAACTGCTGGGCGATGTGTTCGTCCCTGCGGCCCCAGATGTAGTGGACGTGGGACATAACGCGCTCAAGAAGCACGTCGTGGTCGAGTCGCTCAGGGTTTGGTCCGGTTTCGGTCACCAAAACAGAGTAGGCACCGCAGCGCCGCTCCTCGACCACCATCACCCCGACAGTCGACACACCTCCACAGCGGTCGAAACACCGTCGGCCGCAAGAGAATGGCCGAACATCGGGTATCTTCTCCCGTGTGATGAGCGGGCTCCTATCAATCGACGACCTTCGGTCAATGCCGTTGCCTCCCGTCGCCGCGCTCGCCGGCGCTCCATTCGCCCTGGTTTCGTGGGACTGGATCACGATGCCTTTCACGAGCGCAAACCCAGAGCACCACAGCGGCTTGCTCAAACCGAAAGAAGCTGGGCTCGGGGCGGTGGCACGAGCCGACATCTGTGCCATCTCTCTCGAGACACCGCATGCTCCCAGAAACCTGGCCGTGTGGGGCTACGACGCATTGGGCCCCGATGGTGGTGCTGCAGACATCCACACTCCCGTCGCCGGCTTTGGGTTCGTCGAGGGTGGCGAAGAGTCGCCGTTCGACGTTGCCGTCGAGGATGGCGAAACAACGATCACATTCTCCGACCTGAGCTTTCCGCCCTCGCTTCGAATGTTGGTGTTCCAAGCAGGCTGGCAGTTGGAAGAATCTATCGATGACGCTCCACTCGTCGGAGCGACTTGGGCCACCTACATCAAGTACGAATAGATCAGCCGGTAACGTCTCGTTGTGCACAACACGCTGCTTCCGATCGAAGATGTCATCGACGACGTGCGCGCCGCCATGGCCAACCCCGGTGTTGGCGTGCTCACCGCCGAGCCGGGAGCGGGCAAGACGACCGTGGTGCCGCTGCGGCTGCTCGATGAAGCGTGGAACACCGGCACGATCCTTCTGCTCGAACCGCGCCGTGTTGCGGCCAGGGCTGTGGCCCGTCGTATGGCAGAGCTGCTCGGCGAGCCGGTCGGCCAAACCGTTGGCTGGCGTACTCGAGATGACACCAAGGTCAGCTCCAACACTCGCATCGAGGTAGTTACCGAGGGCATCCTCACACGGCGCATCCAGCGCGACCCTAACCTTCCGGGCATCACAGCGGTGATCTTCGACGAGTTCCACGAACGCTCGGTGCACGCCGACCTCGGCCTGGCGCTCACCCTCGAGGTGAGGGAGGGCATCCGCCCAGATCTGCGCCTTCTCGTCATGTCGGCGACGATCGACGCCGACGCGGTTGCTCAACTCATCGATGCGCCGGGCGCGATCACGACCCCGGGACGGACCTTTCCGATCGACGTTCGGTACAAGCCGATCAAAGCGGCCAAGCGATCTGGCGGTCGTGGCGGTCGAGGCGGGCAGCGCAAGTCTCCGAAGCGTGACGAACTCGACGCCGCCGTCGTGGGAGCGGTCGAGGAGGCCCTCGACGAACCCGGCGACGTACTGGTGTTCCTGCCCGGTGTAGGCGAGATCCGTCGTGCGGTCGGCGCAATCGAGCAGCGCACGAATGCCGCTGTGCTGCCGCTCTATGGAACCCTCAGTTCTGAGGAACAAGACCGCGCACTGCAAACGCTGCCAGGTCAGCGACGCGTGGTGGTGTCGACCGACGTTGCTGAGACCTCGCTCACCGTCGACGGAATTGGCTCGGTGGTCGATTCGGGCCTGGCGCGCCGCCCTCGCTACGACCCATCGTCTGGCCTGTCGAAACTCGTAACCATCAACAACTCGAAAGCTTCAGCAGATCAGCGGGCCGGACGTGCGGGCCGCCTCGGTCCCGGCGTGGCATTCCGGCTCTGGTCGAAGATGGAACATGCAGCCCGCCCGTCGTACGAACCTCCAGAGATCAGCCAGATCGACCTGGCTTCGGTCGTGCTCGAATCACTGGCCTGGGGTGTGACCGACCCGACCCAACTCAGGATGCTCGATGCACCGGGCGACGCAGCGGTTGAAGAAGCCTTCGACGTTCTCGCGATGTTGGGGGCGGTCGACGAAGATCGACGCATCACCTCCAACGGCCGTCGCATGCTCGCCCTTCCTCTGCATCCGCGGCTCGCAGCCATGGTCGCAGCAGTAGACGACGGCCCACTCGGCTGGCCAGCAGCCGTGCTCGCATCGCTGCTCGAAGAGCGTGACGTGCTCACCGGTCGTCCGTCCGAGCGTCCCGTCGACCTGTGGACGCGAGTCCGCCTCGTCGTCGACGACTCGTTCCGCGTCCCACAAACCGACGTTGCCGCGCTCCGATCGGTTCGCCGCCGCGCTCGACAACTGGCCAAGCGCACCGGTGCCCGAGAAGACGCCGTGTCGGTCGATGACATCGGCCGGTCCCTCGCACTTGCCTACCCCGACCGGATCGCCCAGAAGCGAGCCGGGCAGGGCGGCCGGTTCCGCTTGCGCAACGGAATGGGCGCCGAGGTTGTCCGAACTGATCCGCTCGCTCACGAAGACATGATCGTGATCGGCGAGCTCTCCGGTGACAAGAAAAACGTCCGTATCCGCCTCGCTGCTGGCATCGACCCGCTCGACGTCGAGTTGGGTTTTGCTTCCGACATCAACGAGCGCACCTTCTTCGGCTGGGACGACAGCCGGGACGACCTCACCCGTCGCGTCGAACGGCGCTTGGGCTCGCTCGACTTTGGAACCCACAGCTACCCGGTTATAGCCGGTGACGAGGCCACCGAAGCTCTGATCGATCGCATCGTCGCAACCAAGCTCGGCGTTCTTCGGTTCTCCGACAAGGCTCGCGGCTTCCAGAAGCGCGTCGCCCTTATCACCGAGCATCGTCCCGATGCTCTTTCTGCGCGACTCGACGACGAGGCCCTCATCGAAAACGCCCACGAGATCTTCGGCGGCTGGCTCGGCGGAGCGACGAGCAAGAGCGACATCGAGAAACTCGACTTGTTCGCTGTGCTTAAGGCGATGCTCTCGTGGGAGGAAGTGCAGAAAGTCGACGCGCTTGCTCCGACTCACTTCACCTTTGCCAAGGGTCGCAAGGTGCTGATCGACTACGAATCGGAACTGCCGAAGGTTTCGGTGCGAGCCCAAGATGCATTCGGAACCTTTCAAACCCCCAGCGTCATCGGCGGCGCGGTGAACATCTCTGTCGAATTGCTCTCTCCAGCTCAGCGCCCCATCCAGATCACCGCCGACCTCGGCAACTTCTGGACCGGCTCGTGGAAGGAGGTCCGCAAAGACATGGCAGGCCGATACCCAAAGCACGACTGGCCCGAAAACCCGACCTAGCTCA
>CAZHUR010000045.1:0-5257 GCA_964535395.1 uncultured Acidimicrobiales bacterium | reverse complement strand
GCTTGAGGTTGAAGACTCGAGCTAAAAGTCGATACTCGACACAGTGGGCAGGACTGGTTAGGCAACTCTCATCGGTGTCGGCGAACGTATTAAGCTCTCACCATGCACGTCGCAGTGACTTACGAATCGAAGACCGGGAACACCGAACAGGCAGCCAATCGTGTAGCTGCTGGACTCCACAATGCCGGAGCGACCGTCAGCGTGTTCTCGATTGAGAATATCGATCACGGAGCACTGGCGAAGGCCGATGTCGTGATCGTTGGCACCTGGTGCGGAGGCCTCTTCTTCTTCGGCCAGCATCCTGGTGGTGCTGGCAAGATCGCCGGCGAGCTCCCAGATCTGTGGGACAAGGCAACGTTCGCGTTCGTCAGCTACGCGCACAATGCGGGCAAGGCTGCGAACAAGCTCGGGGAGATCCTCGAGGCTTTGGGCGCGGTCAACCTCGGCGTCGGAACCGTTCATCGAAACAACATCGATGAGGACGCGCAAATCTTCGTCAACGACATCCTCAACGAATTGGCGTCCGCCTAGCTAACTATCGAACGAGGAGATTTCGCCGCTGAAGAACGGTGTTCCATCGTCGTCGAGCGAGAGCACGCGATACGAGCGTAATACCGGCGAGTCGTTCGGGCCGTCGAGCGAAACGGGTCCGCTGATTCCATCCACGACGAGGTTGGGCTCGGAGTTGCGTACTGCATCGGCGATTCGCTGAGATCCGACCGAGTCCGCTCGCTCGGCGGCGTCGAGCAAGATGGCGAGCACGTCCGCGGTAACCACATCGATGGCTACTGGCACGAACTCGGTTTCGCCGACTGCGGCGAACAACTCCGTGGTGGCGTCCACCGGGTCGTCGCCATAGCGACTTGCCGGAGTAATGATCGCCACATCGCCCGCACCATCAACCCACGTTTGGCTGTCGGCATACCACGGGGCGATGACCTGCTGGTCGAGGCCAGCTTCACGAAGTGCGATGGTGATGTCACCAATCGCTGGGGGAAGGGCGCACACTACGATCGCTCCTACTTCAACATCGCCTGGGAGTGCTCCACGTAGAACTTCAGCCACATCGGCGGGAGCATCGATGAGTTCGGTGAATGTTACGTCGGTGGCAACGGAAACATCACTTGAGCTCGCGGCAACATCGAGACAGGTCTGTTCGACGTCGGGGATCAAGTTGGACCGGACCACGGCAAGGTTTTCGAAACCCTGCGACGAAGCATGTGCGAGGATCGCCGGAGCGTTGTCGGCGAGGTTGGAAAGGTCGAGGAACAGGTCCGTGTTGATGTTGGCGATGGTGCCGCTGATGTCGGGCCTTGGCAGCGACACACATCCGGTGACCGTGAGCAATTCGGAGGCTACAGCGGCTTCGATTACCGATGGCACCGTGGCATCGTCGCAACCGGTGATGACCACATTCACTCCATCGTTTATGAGCGCCGCCATTGCCCCTTCGGCTTGGCCGACAGCTTCAACCGAGACCGTCCGGAGTTCGACCTCGACACTGTTTCTGGGCGCGAGAATTTCGACTGCTTCGCTGAGGATGCTCTCCAGTTCGCTGTCGGCCGCGGCGGTGGGGGCGGATTCGTTGACGATTACTGCGAGTCGAAGCGTCGGTGCGCGCGGCGCCTGGGTTGTGCTGGAACTCGTGCTCGATGTGGCGGTGGGTTCTTCGTCGGCCTGTTGACTCGCGTCCGTGCACGCACTTGCGAGGAGAGCGAGAAGAACCGCGAGATGAACAAGCCCCGAGCGCGGTCTTAGCATGCGGGCGATCCATCGACCGGCGCTGGTCGATGGAGCACTGCTTTGGAAACGGTGAACGTGAGAGCTTCGGGGTCGTTCTCGTCAATCGCGCCGGTGCCATCTGCAATCAGGCTCAGACCGTCGGTCGTGGTCGATGGCCACAGCAAAGACAACGCGAGCTCGGGCGTGAGCCGGCTCGCGAGTCCTCGACCGAACCCTCGGACGATGACTTCGGTACTGGCCTCGCTCGATTCGACCGAGACGTGATTGATTCGCACCGAACCATTGCTCGAGTGCAGCAGGAACGGTGAGGTTCCGTATGGGAGTGCTACGGAGTGGAGGTCTTCTGGGGCGACGACTTTGCTCATATCCCTAGTTTCGCAGCTCTTTGCTCCCGAACCATCTTGCGGCACCGTCTTGGGGCCCGCTTGGCCCCGTCGACTGAGCCTCGAAATGTCGTGGACATGTCGTGCTATCGCTCCAATGGGTGGTTGTTTCATCACGGAACCGCCTAAATGCTGTGACAAATCTCTCACTTGTAGTCATTTTCGCGCAGAAAGTAACAAAAGTGGGAAGGGTGACGCTGAGGGTAGTAGGTTTCAAATTCGAGTTGAACTCGATGAAACGAAGGTGAAAGACTCATCCGACAGGGGCTGGCGGAGTTCCACTAGTAGAGAAACGAACTTTTCTAAGATGGTTGGGGAACTTCCTCCGAGAGAAAATCGACGCGGCGGCGTCGGCTGGTGGATGGATGAAGAAGGTCGTTGGCGCGCGCCCGCTGACTGGCCGGGACAAGACGCTCCCGTCGACGGTTGGACGCGATCAGATGATGGCACTTGGCGCCCGCCTCCGGTCGAGGACGAGTCGCGAGCGTCGGCCGAAAAGGTGGTGCTCGAGGCTGCCCCTCCAAAGCCGAAGAAGCGTGACGTTCCAAAGGCCGATGCGGCACCGAAGGTTTCGAAGCTCTCGAAGCAAGGTCAATCCGACGTTCGAGCAATGCTCCTTGTTGGTTCCTCGATAGCTGTTGCTGTTGTAATCGCTATCGGGCTCCTGCTCACCCAACAAGGTGCTGAGGCGTCCTCGGAGGGCACAGACGGCGCAGGTCCAGAAGTGGTGTTCGCCGCTGAGACCGAAGCAGTCCGAGCTGCTCGCCGGATTGAAGCTGCTTTGACCGCTCCAGATGTTGCGCTCGCAGCGCTAGACGAACTAGCCGACCTACCCACCGACGCCGAACCAGAATCTGCGTTCGACGAGTCGTTGTGGGAAGCCCAGCCCACCGATTGTCTCGATCCGAGCGAAATCGTCTTCATCGAGCGGAGCGCTACCCCGATCGAGTTTGCCGACAACCTCGAGTGCGTACCCGCCAACGGCTCCTGGCATGACCCGTACGTAGACGTCGATATCGAGCGCACCATCGATGGCGAGGTGCGATCTCTCATCCCGCTCGAGATCGTCCATTCCTCTGGTGGTCACGAATGGACGCCGGCGACCCGTGAGCTCTTCGCGAACGACGTCGATCATCCCGCAACGCTGGTTATCTTGTCTCGCGGCAGCGGACACAACCCCCGCAACCAGGGCCCAGAGGAGTGGCGCCCAAGCAACGAGACCACCTGGTGCGGCTACGCGATCGACTGGGTCACCGTGAAGCAGCGGTGGGAGCTCGGAGTCACCGCAGACGAGCGTGCGGCACTCATTGAGATGCTTCAAACCTGCTCTGATCCAGGCTCGGATGGGCCCCTTTTGTCTTCAATGGTTATCGACCCGATCGCGCTTCCGGTGATAGAACGCACCGGGGCCGAGTAGAGCGCCGGTAGCCTTCTGGCGTGGACAACGAAAATCACTCAGTTCCCGAAGAAGAGAAACGTCTGTACGAGGACTACAACGGCTGGACCAATTGGGGTCCTTACGTTGCAGAACGAGCGTGGGGCACCGTTCGCGAGGATTACTCAGAGAACGGCGACGCATGGAACGCCTTTCCTTACGACGCGGCCCGGAGTCGTGCATATCGATGGAACGAAGATGGCCTGTTCGGAGTGTGCGACGCCAAACAGCGTTGGTGCTTCGGCCTTGCGTTGTGGAACGGACGCGACCCTCACCTGAAAGAACGACTCTTCGGCTTGAACGGCTCTGAGGGAAACCACGGCGAAGACGTGAAGGAAGAGTGGTGGTATCTCGACTCGACTCCGACACATTCGTACAGCCATTCGGTGTATGCGTACCCCCGCATGGAGTTCCCCTATCAGGAACTTCGCGAGGAGAACGGGCGCCGCGACCATCTAGACCGAGAGTACGAACTGCTCGACACTGGCATCTTCGATGATGGCTGGTGGGATGTATCGGTCGTCCACGCAAAGGCCGACAAAGACGACCTCGCGATCGAGATCACGGCAACCAACCGCTCCGAGGTCAAAGACGAGCTCCACATCTTGCCGACGGTCTGGTTCCGGAATCGGTGGAGCTGGGGTCGAGACAAGTCGTCCAAGCCTTCGATCCGTATGGGTGACGAAGGTGGTCTTCTTCTAGAGGAAGAGTCGGAGGGCACGCTCGTCCTGTGTAGCGATTCTGAGGGGACCCCCCTGTTCTGCGAGAACGAGACGAACCGTCCCGTGATATTTGGGCAAGACCCATCGACACCGTTTCCGAAGGACGGGATCAACGACCACATCATCTCCGGAGCGTCCACAATTAATCCCGATCAAGTCGGAACCAAAGCCTCGCTCTGGCACCGGTTTGAAGTAGAGCCCGGCGAGTCGGTCACCGTTCAACTACGCCTCGCACCTGAGGCTCGACCGATCGACGAAGTGCCTGAGATCGTCGAGCGACGACGCCAAGAATCCGACGAATTCTTCGCGGCACTCGTCCCCGAGGACAGCTCGCCCGAGCAGCGCCAGATGATTCGCCAGGCGCTCTCAGGACTGGTTTTCTCAAAGCAGTGGTATCACTTCGACGTCGACCAATGGCTCAAGGGCGACCCGGCATCTGACCCGCCTCCGGCGTCGCGACTCAGCGGACGCAACACCGAGTGGCGTCACCTGAACAACGCTGACGTCATTGCGATGCCCGACCCGTGGGAGTACCCGTGGTACGCCGCCTGGGACACTGCATTTCACTGCCTCCCGCTCAGCCTTATCGACCCGACCTTCGCCAAGCGGCAGCTCCTTTTGCTGGGCCGAGAGTGGTACCAGCACCCCAACGGACAGCTGCCTGCTTATGAGTGGAGCTTCAGCGACGTGAACCCACCCGTTCAGGCATGGGCCACGCTCCGGGTCTTTGAACTCGACGGCAGTTGGGACACAGACTTCCTCGAACGCGTCATGCACAAGCTGATGCTCAACTTCACGTGGTGGGTGAACCGGCGCGACACCGACGGCAACAACGTATTCGACGGTGGCTTCCTCGGCCTTGACAACATTGGGCCGTTCAACCGATCGGAGGGGATTGGTCACGGGCGACTCGAGCAGGCCGACGCAACAGGTTGGATGGGCATGTTCGCCCTCGACTTACTCGACATGGCGTT
>CAZHUR010000044.1:6298-11040 GCA_964535395.1 uncultured Acidimicrobiales bacterium | reverse complement strand
TTGATGCCAACCGAAGCTCCGGAAAGCTGATCAGGGGTAGCAAGAACGGTGTCCCCGTCTACGACGAGAATTGGGGTGAGAGAATCGGTGCTATCGACATCGCCTACGCGGTTTACATCGAGGACTTGTCCCTCTTCAACGCGGTACTGACGACCGCCGGTTTTAATCACGGCATACATGGGCGTTAGGTTAGCTGCGCTCGGCGCCCTTTCCGCCCTCGATTAGTCACGATCTGAGTGGGCGACCTGATTGAACGGCACGCCCTTGTCTACCGAGATGTCTCGCGGCAGGCCAAGAACCCGATCCCCGATGATATTTCGTTGGATTTCGTCGGTTCCGCCGGCAATACCGTCCTGGAAGCTGTGCAGAACTTGACGGTTCAAAGCACCACCCGTTTCCTCATTGGAGTCCCACGCGATGCTGCCTGGACCCGAAATGTTCTGCGCAATCTCGCGCACGCGCCGTGAAATGATCGAACCTGAGAGCTTTCCGAGCGAACCACCCGGCCCCGGTGTCTTGCCAGCCTTCATCTCAGCTCGCGTCTTCATGGCCACCAGCGACTTGGTCGTTTCCATCGCGTAGATCTCAGCCAGTTGGTCTCGCACGACGGGATCGGACAACCTGCCAGCGGCATCGGCGTGTTTGACGAGCATGTCGAAGTTCGGCTGTTTGAGTCCACCGCCTCCAATGCTGCCAATGGCGACCCGCTCGTACATCAACATCGCCGTTGCTTGGTTCCAACCATTGTTCTCCTCCCCGAGAAGCTGGTTCGCCGGAATTCGAACGTCGGTGAAGAAGACCTCGTTGAAGTGCGTGCCGCCATCGATCTGATGAATCGGACGAATCTCGATGCCGGGCGCATCCATCTTGACGATGAACATGGAGATGCCGGCGTGCTTTGGTGCCTCGGGGTTGGTACGAGCGATAAGGACGCCGTAGTCGGACATGTGGGCCAAGGTCGTCCAGACCTTCTGGCCGTTCAGGATCCACTCATCGCCGTCGCGAACCGCGCTCGTTCGCAAGCTGGCAACGTCGGACCCAGCGTTTGGCTCAGAGAACATTTGGCACCACATGTGCTCACCGGAGATGTTCGACGGCATGAACTGCTTCTTCTGCTCTTCGGTGCCGAAGTCGTTGAGCACCGGGAGGCACATGCCGTGGGAGATGATGAACTCGCCGTCTGTGAGCGGGAAGGTCGCCTTCTGCGAGCGCCAAATTCGGTCGTGTGCCTTCGTGAGACCGGCTCCGCCGTATTCGGACCGATACACGATTCCTCCGAGGCCCTCGGCAACCGCAGCCGCAAGAAAATCCTTAGCATTCTCGATCGAGTGGCCACTCCTGCTGTGTTCGGCGAGAAAGGCTCGGCACTTCTCGGCGAATGCCTCTGACTCGTCGATGCTCAGTGTCGTTGAACTCTCGGCCACGTCACTCCTCCTCGGAGGCGTCTGCGACAACTTCAGCCGCGACCGCATCTTCGTCGGCCTGCATCCACGAAAACAGAGAACCAGAACCAAGGGGGGCAAAGTTTGCCGGCCGCTTTTCGAGAAAGCTGGTGACCCCCTCTACTAGGTCTGCCCCAGCAAACGACTCGAACATGAGAGCGTTCGACGACTCAAACGCCTGGGATGGATTCATCTCCGGTTCGATCAGCAGCTGGTGCTTGATCGTGGCCATCGACGCTGGCGACACGTTATTGGCGAGGTGTTCGGCCAGGCCGAGGGCAGTTTCGAGCACGTCGCCTTCAGGAACTGCTCGATTGACAAGTCTGAGATCGGCCATCTCAAGGCCGGTCAGCACTCGCGACGTCAACAGCAGATCGGTCGCAATGTGTCGACCCACCATCTTCGTGAGCAGCCAAGCCAGGCCGTACTCGGCAACCAGGCCACGCTGAGCAAAGGCCGTGGTGAATTTTGCTGTGCTCGAAGCAACCCGGAAATCGAGCATCATCGCATGACCAAACCCTGCGCCTGCGCATGCTCCGTTTATCGCTGCGATCGTGGGCTTACGCACAGCTAAGGGCATCGAGTTGGGAATCACACCGTTGGGAAGCGGCAGATCGCCCTCACCTGCGCGGTATGCCAAGTCGGCTCCCACGCACCAACCCTTACCCATGCCCGTGACCACGATTGCAGCGACGTCATCGTCGGCCTCGGCCTGCATCAGTCGCTCGAAGTACGCAAACTCGCTGTTGCCGATCATGGCATTCATTTGCTCGGGCCGATTGAACGTGAGCGTCGCCACGCCGTTCTCGACCTCGTACAAACACAGCTCAGGATGTCTCATCACCTGATCGTAGTAGGCAAGTCCGCTGAGACGAGAAGCGAACTCTTCATGAACACACACTGCCGTCACGAAAAACTGGTTACTGTCAACGCCATGACCGAACAGCCCCCCACATCCACCCAATACTCAATCTCATTGCGTGTGCGACTCTGCAACATACCTGGGGTGCTCGGGCGGCTCACCACAGCCATTGGTGCGGCCGGAGGCAACATCTTCGCCATCGAGAACATCGTGGCGCGCGGACCCTTCCTCGAACGCAGCATCGTTGTCAACTGTTCGAGCGTCGAACATCAAGAAGAGATCGCTGCGGTTGTAAGCAACCTCGACGACATCGAGCTGCTCAACCACTACGACCGAACGATGCGCATGCACGAGGGTGGCAAGATTGAAGTGCTGCCGCTCGCTCCGGTCAGCGACATCGACGACCTCTCGATGGCCTACACCCCAGGAGTTGCTCGGGTGTCCTTGGCAATCGCCGCAGACGAACGACTCGCCGACGAGTTCACAATTCGCAAGAACACGGTCGCTATCGTCAGCGACGGAAGTGCTGTACTCGGGCTCGGCGACATTGGACCGAAGGCCGCCATGCCGGTCATGGAGGGCAAGGCACTGTTGTTCAAGGAGTTCGCCAAGGTCGACGCCTTCCCGATCGTGCTCGACACCAAAGACCCAGACGAGATCATCGAGACGGTCGTGCGAATCGCCCCAACTTTTGGCGGCATCAACCTCGAGGACTTCGCTGCCCCGGGAGCCTTCTACATCGAGGAAGAGCTGAAACGGCGTCTCGACATCCCCGTCTTCCACGACGACCAGCACGGCACAGCGGTCGTCACGCTCGCGGGACTGCAGAACGCGTTGAAGGTGGCGAACAAGAACATCGAAGACGTTTCGGTAGTGATCTCAGGTGTTGGAGCTGCCGGGGTGGCAATCGCCAAGATCCTGATCGGCGCTGGCGTGAGCCACATCATCGGCGTCGACTCACGTGGCGTCGTCTACGACGGCCGCGACAATCTGAACGAATCGAAGCAGTGGTTT
The DNA here is from genome assembly GCA_964535395.1 of uncultured Acidimicrobiales bacterium. Classification (GTDB taxonomy): domain Bacteria; phylum Actinomycetota; class Acidimicrobiia; order Acidimicrobiales; family SHLQ01; genus SHLQ01. The sequence goes on along the minus strand of CAZHUR010000044.1, from coordinate 7,722 downwards.
GCCGAGAACACCAACCAGCACGGCCTCGAGGGTTCGCTGTCTGATGCGATGGTCAACGCCGACGTATTTATCGGCGTAAGCGCACCGGACATCCTCACCGTTGAAGATGTCGACTCGATGGCTTCGGACCCGATCGTGTTCGCCATGGCTAATCCCGACCCCGAGATCAGCCCCGAGCTGATCACCGACCGCGTGGCGGTGATGGCCACGGGGCGAAGCGACTACCCGAACCAGATCAACAACGTGCTCGCGTTCCCGGGCATCTTTAGAGGAGCGCTCGACGCTCGCGCAACCGACATCACCGAGAACATGAAGCTCGCAGCGGCCGAGGCGATCGCTCTGGAGGTAACGGCCGAGGAGTTGTCCGCTACCCACATCATCCCGAGTGTCTTTGACCCGGCGGTGAGCCTGAACGTTGCCAAGGCGGTCGCCGCAGCCGCAATCGCCGACGAAGTTACTCGTTAGGACGCAGTTCTCGTACGAAACCTCGTTCGCTTCGTAGGCTGAACGCGTGGAAACCCTCGACGTTGTGATTCTCCTGGTTGGCGGGGCGTTTGCCGGAATCGTCAACGCAATGGCCGGTGGAGGGTCCACTCTCACGGTTCCGCTGCTCGTGGTCGCTGGCGTTCCTGGGGTGGCTGCCAACGGCTCTAACCGTGTCGGTATCCTGACCTCGACCGCAGCCTCGGTAGTCGGATTTCGCCAAGAGGGCAAGACCGTAGACAACAAGACGCTCCTGCCGATCATCGTTCCAGCTGTCCTTGGCGCGGCGGTCGGGGCATTCGGCATTAGCCAGCTTACGAACGAGCGTTTTGAGCAGGTCTTTGGTTTGATCATGATCCCGGTGATCATCCTCACCATCGCCAAGCCAAAGGTGACCGCAAACGTTGAACCGTGGTCTACCCCGCTCCTAGCCACAGCAGCGTTCGCCACAGGAATCTACGCTGGCGCAGTGCAAGCTGGCGTGGGCCTCATCATGCTCGCTATTTTGAACCGTTCGGGTATGGACCTAGTCACCGCGAACGTGGTCAAGGTCACCTTCAACTTCTTTGCCACGCTTATTGCGTTACCCATCTTTCTCCTCGAGGGTCAGGTGCGGTGGATCCCAGCGATCGTGTTGGCCGTCGGGCTCACCGTCGGCGGTTGGGCAGGTGCAAAGATGGCGGTTCGCGGCGGTGAAAAGCCGATCCGCATCCTCATGGTCATCGCCGCGGTAGTGCTCGCCCTGCGCCTACTCGGCTTCTGGGAATGGCTCTTCGCCCAGTTCTGATTCGGAGGGGAAGAAATCTAAACACCGCCTCTGGTCCGACAACCCTGTCCCCAAACCCCCCATTTGGGGCCTGTCCCCTCAAGGACCGCCTCCGGCGTTCGGCCTCCGTGGCCAGAACGGCCCCCGGAGGGAAGACACGGCCTCCGTGGCCAGA
>CAZHUR010000044.1:0-6198 GCA_964535395.1 uncultured Acidimicrobiales bacterium | reverse complement strand
CAAACGAACTACAGCTCTTGGCCTCGTTCGTAGCAGGCGTTGATTTCGTCGAGGAACTTCTCGTTGACGACGTTGCGCTTGAGCTTGAGTGTTGGCGTGAGCTCTCCACCTTCGATCGTGAAGGGAGCGGTGAGCACGCTGAAGTTTCGGATGTGTTCGACACGAGCGAGCTGTGAGTTGACGTCGGCTTGAATTGCCTTTTCGAGGTGGCTGCGCACGAACGGGTCGTCGTGCAGGCTCGCCGCGTCGAGACCGTGCTGTTCGGCAAACGTTGGGGCGTACTCTTCGTCGAGGGTCAGCAACGCAATCAGGTAGCGCTGCTGCTCACCAACGACGAGCGGTGTTCCGACAATATCGATGCCCGAGAGCAGTTCTTCAATGTTCTGAGGTGCGATGTTCTTGCCACCAGAGGTGATGATGATGTCCTTCTTGCGGCCAATGATCGACAAGAACCCATCGCTGTCCAGCTTGCCGAGGTCACCTGAGTGAAGCCATCCGTCGATGATCGTCTCGTCGGTGGCTGCTTGGTTCTTGTAGTAGCCAGCGAACAAGTTCTTGCCGCGCACGAGGATCTCGCCGTCTTCGGCGATCTTCACTTCGACACCAGGGATTGCACGACCGACGGTGCCGTACTTGTTTGCTCCCTCGAGATTGGTAGAGGTGGGGCCAGAACCCTCGGACTGTCCGTAGAGCTCGGTGACGGTAATGCCGAGCGACGAGAAGAACTCGAGGCTGGAAGCGGGAATCGGCGCAGCACCTGACACGAAGACTCGGCAACGGTCGAGGCCTATTGCCTCCTTGACCTTCGAGAACACGAGCTTGTCTGCGATCTGAAATTTCTTCTCGAGCAGTCCGCCTGGGGTTTTTCCGGCGTTTCGGGCTGCGATGTACTCGCGGCCGACCTGCTGTGCTTGCGCTGCGATCTTTGCCTTTGCGCCGGTGGCTTCGGCCATCTTGGCCCGAATCCCGGACTCGAAACGCTCCCACACACGGGGCACTCCAAAGAAGGTGGTCGGACGAACCTCCGGTAGGTAGACGGCCAGCTCTAGGCCGTTGTGGCAGAAGTAGACCTGGTAGCCGAACACCATCGGCATCAGTAGCGAGTTGGTTTGCTCGGCTATGTGGGAGAGTGGCAGGTACGAAAGCGCCACGTCTTCGGTCCCGAGGTTGACCGTGCCGCCGATGGTGCGCGCGGTCCATTCGAGGTTCTCGTGGGTCAACATGACGGCCTTTGGCGGGCCGGTTGTTCCGGAGGTGTAGATGAAGTCCGCTACCTGGTCGGGGCGGAGCGCATCCATACGTGCATCGAGTTCTTCATCTGTAACATCGGATCCGGTTTCGAGGAAGTCCTCCCAGCTGCTGACTCGCTCGTCGTCACTTTCACCAGCACCTTCCATCAGCACGACAGACTTCAGTTTGTCGAGGGTTGGCCACACTTCGATGATCCGGCTCAGTTGATCGAGGGTTTCGACGAGTGCAATCGGTGCTTCGCTGTGGTCGAGGATGTAGCCGATCTCCTCAGCCGAACACGACGTATAGATTCCAGCCGAGATGCCGCCCACGCGCATCGCTCCAAGTGCGCCGATCGCCCACTCCGGACGATTCGCACCGAGGATCGCAAGCGGATCTCCTTCGCCGAAGTCGGCTGCGATGAGCGCTTTGCCGAAGCGGCGGGTGAGATTGTTGTACTCGCGCCAGTTGCGTCGACGCCACGAACCCGTGGTCTTGTCGTGAATTGCAGCTCGCGCACCCTGACGCTTCGCGTTTGCTTCCAGGTGATGGATGATCGTCGGCGTTTCGGTCACGCTGTCCCCTTAGAAATCTCTGTTGCCATCGAACATAGCTGCTGACCCCATCGGCCTAAAGACGAACGGGCTTAACCTGGAGAAAACTTGTTTACCCGTGGCCCGGACGGGGCTCTCGCGGCAGGCCAAGAACACGCTCGCCCAAGATGTTGCGCATGATCTCGCTCGTGCCGCCAGCGAGCTTGTAACTCGGGCTGTAACAGAACTCTCTGCTCCACTGACTCTCGAGGGTCATCTCGGGTCCAAGAACGCGTGCAGCAAACTCAGCAACCCTCACCTGGTGTTCGGTGCAAAACACCTTGGTTGCAGCGCTGAAACCCTTCGGAGCCTGACGAAGCACTTCTCGATAAACGAGCAGCCGACCAACGTGATAGTCGGCTTCGATTCGGGCGATCTCCTGACGCACCTTCGGGTCGGTGGTGTCTGAGCGTGCCTTGGCAAGCTCGTAGAGCGGTCTATTCGAGACCAGCCGGTCGATCCCGCCGCGCTCGTGTTCGAGTTGGACCATGGTCTGCTTGAACGCTCCGCCTTCGATCCCGACCAAGTTCTCCACCGGCACCAACACGTTCGTCAGGAAGATCTCGCAGAAGTGGGTGTTGTTGACCATGTCGCGGATCGTTCGAACTTCGATACCGGGCGAGTCCATTGGAACGATCAACTCGCTGACGCCCTCGTGCGGCCGACCCGTGGAGTCTGTTCGACAAATCAGATAGATGAAGTCGGCGGTCTCGGCTCCCGATGTCCAGATCTTTTGCCCGTTCACCACAAAGGAATCGCCATCTCGAACTGCCGAGGTTTTAAGGCTCGCCAGATCGCTTCCACTGTCGGGTTCGCTCATGCCGATCGACCACGCCTCCTTCCCGGACAACATTCCCGGCAGATATCGCTCTTGCTGCTCGGGGGTGCCGTAGGTGTAAATGGAGGGGCCCATCTGACGGTCGGCAAACCAAAGTGCCGAGATCGGTGCCCCAGCGCCGATCATCTCTTCAGCCATGATGACCCGCTCGATGGGAGGACGCCCCCCTCCCCCAAACTCTTCGGGCCACGTCATTCCGATAAAGCCCTCGTTTGCGAGCGTCACGGAGAACTCTCTGGAGAAGCCGTTGATCCAACTGTCGTTGTGAACCCCATGGGCGGTCACGCCCTGTTGAGCGACCGCTCGAGCTCGAACTTGTAGCGCGGCGAGTTCGTCGGTGAGCGCAAAGTTCATTCCATGTGAGGCCACCTACGCTCTACTTCTTGCCGATTTGAGTCTTCAGCGACGTGACCATGTCAACAAAGGCAGGTTGGCCCATCGACCAGACTTGGGTGTCGAGTTCATTGTCGATCGCAGCGTCGCTGTCGGTGATCGCAAGGGTGTTGTGAATCGTTTCCTTCGTGCGCATGAGCACCTCTCTCGGCGCGTGAGCGGCCTTGGCTGCCATTTCTTCGGCTGCCTCGAGCAACCGGTCATCGGCAACGCACTTCCATGCCAGGCCCACCTCTGCAGCCCGACGGCCGTCGAGCACCTCGCCGAACAGCACCATGGCCTTGGTTGCTTGAACACCGACGTTGTTCTTCATGCGCCAGGTGTGGCCGCCCCCGGGCCCGAGGCCAATCTGCAGGAAACGGCTATCGAACTTGGCCGACTCAGCTGCGATGACCACGTCGCACACGAGCAGAGCGTTCATGCCCGCCCCGACCGCTGCTCCATTGACCGCAGCGATCGTTGCGAGGCGACTGTTCGCAATTCGAACAAAGCCAGCGTAAATCTTGCGCATCCCTTCGGGTCCGGGGTTCTCCAGCAGTTCGTCGAGGTGACCTCCCGAGCAGAAGCCCTTGCCAGCCCCGGTGATCACCACCGCGTTGATCGACTCGTCAGATTCGAGGTCGTCGAAGATCTCGTGCACCCGGGCACTCATGGCGAGCGTGAAAACGTTGCGCCGCTTTGGGTCGTTGAGGGTTACGACCGCGTATCCATCCTTCTTTTCGATGAGAACGGTGTCGACTGAACCTGGGGCGTGTTCCATTCTCTCTTTCTATCCGCGTCTACCCTCTGACCATGACATTGACCGAACAAGACAGCCCAATCCCGGACCTCGATGTTCACATTGCCGAGGAGCTCACACGCTTGCGGGCCACCTTCGCATCCGGGTTGACGCGCAATATCGATTGGCGCGTGGCCCAGATCGATGGGCTGATTCGCTTTGCCCACGACAACACCGAAACCTTGATCGAGGCAATTTCTGAGGATCTGGGCCGCCCTTCGATCGAGGGTTGGCTTGCGGACATTTCTAGCTCGATCACTGGTGCAGAATATGTGAAATCTCGAGTCCGCAAGTGGGCAAAGCCACGCCGTCGCAAGATCCCACTGAACGCTCAGCCAGGTTCGGCAAAGATCATGCCCGAGCCGCTCGGACTGTCGCTGATCATCGCTCCGTGGAACTATCCGGTGAACCTAGTCCTCGAGCCGCTCGTCGCATCCCTCGCTGCAGGCAACGTGGTAGCTGTGAAACCATCAGAAGTTTCACCGGCGACAACGGGTCTCATCGCTAGCGTGCTTCCCAACTATCTCGACGAGCGAGCCATTGCGATCTTTGAGGGTGACGCTGATGTCTCGACCGCTCTGCTCAAGCACAAGTTCGACCACATCTTCTTCACGGGCTCGACCCACGTTGGCCGCATCGTGATGCGAGCAGCTGCTGAGCATCTCACGCCGGTCGTTCTCGAACTCGGCGGAAAGTCGCCAGCGATCGTCGCCGACGACGCAGATATTGAGGTCGCCGCAAACCGCATCGCGTGGGGCAAGGCGTTTAACGCTGGCCAGACATGCATCGCTCCCGACTACGTCTTGGTGACCAACAAACGACGCGATGCACTGATCGACGCCATTGCCGATTCATGGCAAGAGTTCTTCGGCAACGACGTTGCGGCGAGCCCCGACTACGGCCGCGTCGTGAACGCTCGCCACCACGCACGTCTCACCGAGTTGCTCACCGGCCAAACAGCGGTCGTCGGTGGCGAGTCGAACGAGGAAGATCTCTTCCTCTCCCCCACGATCGTCGTAGACCCGCCCATCGAATCGCCGCTTATGACCAACGAGATCTTCGGGCCGATCCTCCCGATCATCACCGTCGAGGACATGTCCGAAGCGATCAACTTCGTCAACGAGAGAGACAAGCCACTGGCGCTGTATGTGTTCTCGGGATCATCGGACACCGTCGATCGTGTCCTGAACCACACCAGCTCGGGCGGCGTGTGCATTAACCACACCTTGTTGCAGTTCATGCCACCAGACCTTCCGTTCGGGGGCGTGGGCCCATCGGGCATGGGCCGCTATCACGGCAAGGACGGCTTCGACTCGTTCTCGAACATGAAGAGCATTATGTCGAAGCCCACGAAGGGCGAGAACAATTTGCTGTACCCGCCCTACACCGAAGCCAAGCAGAAAGTCATCCGCACGTTCACCTAAAGGCCAGGTCGGTTCAGAAGGGATATCAGAAGAGATATAGAGTCGGCTGCAATGCAACCTGACCTCGATGCTACGTTCGATGAACACACGCTCTCGGCAATGCAGGGCTTTTGGGACGGCCCACGAGCAGTGCGCGAGAGTGTGTTTGCCCAACTTCGGGCCGCCGACGATCTGTTCTTTAGCCAGGAGGCTGACATCGTCTCAAACGGTGAGGTCGTGTTGCCCGCCGGGCCCGGCTACTGGTCGCTTGCGAAACACGCCGACGTTTTAGAGGCCAGCCGCCAACCGCAGTACTTCTCGTCGGCCCAAGGCACGAACATCCCCGACCTCCCAGAAACGATGCTCGAGTTCTTTGGGTCGATGATCAACATGGACGACCCTCGCCACGTGAGGCTCCGCCGCATCGTCGCCAAGGGCTTCACCCCAAAGATGGTGAACAAGTTGAACAGCGACATCGTCGCGAAGGCCCGAAGCGTTATCGATGCCGTTGCCCAAAAGGGGTCAATCGACTTCGTCAACGAGGTTGCAGCAAAGCTCCCACTGGCCTTGATCTGCGACCTCATGGGTATCCCCGACTCGGAGTACGACCTTGTGTTTGAACAGGTCAACATCATCTTGTCGAATGCTGACCCCGAGTTCATCCCCGACGACGTGAATCCGTTCGAGGCATACCTCACCGCTGGCGGAATCCTCGCCGAACTGATGCACTCAATGGCTGCCGATCGCCGCGCAAACCCAACCGATGATCTCACCTCAGCACTCCTTCATGCCGAAGTCGACGGCGAGTATCTCACCGACGACGAACTTGCATCCTTCTTCGTGCTCCTGTGTTCGGCCGGTAGTGAAACCACCCGGAACGCCACAACCCATGGTCTCAAGCTCTTCACGGAAAATCCCGATCAACGGGCCCTGCTGCTGAACGACTTCAAGGGCCTCATAGGC
>CAZHUR010000043.1:0-11096 GCA_964535395.1 uncultured Acidimicrobiales bacterium | reverse complement strand
GAAGGTCACACGCTTTCCAAGCGTGCCGATTCGGCCGCTCTCGCACTCCTCCAGCAAACGAGACTCCCAACGGATCGGGCGACTCGAAGCAGGTGACAACCATACCGGCCTGGACAAACCGAGCGGCGCGGAAAATACCACCCGACTCTAAGCAGGCCCACCCGACGGCCTGGACAAACCACACGCTAAGGTAAACACCGCGCCCGTCTTGGGGTGTGACGGTCGGGTTCTGTGCAATACAAGCTCGTGAACCGGGTCAGGGCCGGAAGGCAGCAGCTCTCAGCGATGCCTTGTGTGTGCCGCAGGTCGCCTGACCGTCACTCCCGAAGGCGGGCGCTTGGCATTTTTGTGGATGCGCTATGAGTTCTTCTCGGCAAGCTGTCGTCAAACGCGCAGGAAAGATCACGGGGTAAGAACCACATAAAAACGCTGAGAGTCACTACTGTCTTCACAGAGGCGGGTATCAGACAATCTCAGGAGAGACCCAATGTTAAAAGAATTCCGCGAATTCCTAGAAAAGTTCAATGTCATCCCAGCCGCAGTTGGCCTCGTGCTCGCTCTCGCGTTCGCTCCGCTCGTCGACGCCGTAGTCAACGTAATCTTCTCGTTGATCGGTGCCGCTGGCGGACTTGAAGTTGACTTCAACGAATGGGCGCCCGCAATCAACGGAACGCCAATTCCTTGGGGCGCGCTCATTACTCAGTTGGTTAGCTTCATCATGTTGGCGTTCATTGTCTTCTTGATCGTGAAGGCCCTCGCTAAGGCAGGCGCACAGACGACTCCGGCTGAAACACCCGACCAAGCTCTCCTCGCAGAGATTCGCGACGCGATCAAGGCTTCATAAGGCCTTCACCCCTTCTAAATCTAAATAACTTCGAGACGAGCGCTGGCTTCTGCTGGCGCTCGTTTTCGTTTTGCCGCAATACGCTCAGCACATGCACCCAATGCAGATTCTGCACTCCATGAGCAGCGGTGGCGACGCCCCAAAGGGAATCGACCGCGCCACCGTGAAGCGGGTGTGGGAGTTCTCGACCCCCTACCGCGCTCGGGTTATTGGCTTTCTTCTCCTCACCATTATCGGAACCGGTGTTGGCATCGTTCCGAGCATCGTCTTCGGCGACATCATCGATACAGCGATTCCACAGGGCCAGCTCGGAGACAACTCACGGCTCACCGTGCTTGGCCTCATCGTCGTAGGTGCTGCGCTCGTCGCCGCGGCCGTTTCGCTTGTTGAACGATGGCTCTCGAGCCGTATTGGCGAAGGCATTATCTTTGACCTTCGAGACAAACTCTTCCGTCACGTCCAGGCAATGCCGCTCGGCTTCTTCACCCAGACGCAGACCGGTTCGTTGATCTCGCGCTTGAACAACGATGTGATCGGGGCGCAGCGGGCATTTACGACGTTCCTATCCACGGTGTTTGGAAACGTCATCAACCTCGGCATCACCTTGTTCGTCATGTTGGCGATCGAGTGGCGGCTCACCTTGGCGAGTTTGATCATCTTGCCGTTCTTTCTCATCCCATCGAGACGAGTCGGCGCTCGGATGGCTGATATCACTCGCGAATCGATGTCGCTCAACGCATCGATGAATACGACCATGACCGAACGCTTCAACGTCAGCGGCGCCATGCTCGTCAAACTGTTCGGTCGCCCTGGCGTCGAGGCCGATGAATTCTCCGATCGTGCGGCCCGAGTTCGAGATATCGGTATCCGTTCGGCGCTTCTCGCTCGGGTGTTTATGACCGCCATGACGCTTGTCGGTGCACTCGGAACCGCGGCCATCTACTGGATCGGTGGGCAGATGGCGATCAACGGCACGATCTCGACCGGCGACCTCGCGACCTTGAGCTTGCTCGTCGTTCGCGTGTACCTTCCGCTCACCGCGTTGAGCAATGCCCGGGTCGACGTCACGAGCGCCCTCGTTAGTTTCGAGCGGGTTTTCGAAATCCTCGACATGACCAACCCGATCACCGACTCGCCAGACGCCACCGTGTTGTCGAACGTCAAAGGCCGCATTGCATTCGATGGTGTCCGGTTCACCTACCCGAGTGCCGATGAGTCGACCATTGCTTCGCTCGAAGATGGATCGTCGCGCAAGACGCCGACACGCGGCCCTGGCAAGCACATGTCTTCTGGCATCACACCGGTTACCAATGCACCCAACTACTCGGCAAGCTTCGAAGAGGTCGAGGTGCTGCAAGGCATCGATCTCGACATCGAGGCTGGCCAACTCGTCGCAATCGTCGGTCCGTCGGGAGCGGGTAAGTCGACGCTGCTCAACCTCGTCCCACGGCTCTACGACGTCAGCGCAGGAACGATCGCTATCGACGGCCATGACATTCGTGACGTCACCCAGGAGAGCCTCCGCAACTCGATCGGCGTTGTGAATCAAGACCCGCACATGTTCCACGACACGGTCGGTGCCAACCTTCGCTACGCCAACCCCGACGCAACTGAAGAGCAACTCATCGATGCAGCCAAGGCCGCTCGCATCTTCGATGTGATCGATGCACTGCCGGAAGGCTTCGACACCGTCGTTGGTGAGCGCGGCTACCGACTCTCTGGCGGCGAGAAGCAGCGTCTGGCCATTGCCCGCATGTTGCTGAAAGACCCTGCGATCGTCATCCTCGATGAGGCCACAAGCCACCTCGACACCGAGAACGAACACCTCATCCAACAAGCGCTCGAAGAAGCGCTCCAGGGCCGTACATCGCTCGTTATTGCGCATCGCCTGTCGACGATCACTTCTGCCGACCAAATCATCGTCGTCGACGATGGCGTGATCGTCGAACGCGGAACCCACGACGAGCTGAGAGCAATCGGTGGGCTCTATGACTCGCTCTACGAGAATCTGCTACGGGTCGACGTAAGCGCCTAAAAGATGGAGAGCGACCACTTCGATCTGATGGTGGTTGGACTCGGTGCGATGGGTTCGGCGGTGGCATATCACGCTGCAAGGCTTGGCCTGAGCGTGGTTGGAATCGACCAACACAACCCGCCCCACGACCTGGGCTCGACTAAAGCTGAAACCCGAATCACTCGACTCGCAGTTGGCGAAGGTCCGCAGTACTTGCCGTTTGTGAAGCGATCTCACGAGATTTGGCGCGAACTGGAATCGGTGACCGGGATCGATCTGCTTCATGAGAGCGGTGGCATCATCATCACCGAACAGGTTCCTGTGCCCGGGCAGCGCTGGGAGGACTTTGTCCTCGAGACGGCGCGCATCGCCGAAGAGGGCCACATTGCGTTCGACGTCCTCTCACCTTCCGAGGTGCGCAAACGGCACCCGTGGATCACGGTGCCAGACGAGCGAAACGCTGGCTTCGAACCGACCGCCGGGCTCGTGATGGCCGAACGAGCCGTCGAGGTGCAGTTGAAACTCGCCGCCGACCTGGGCGCCACGATCCGAGTCAACGAAGCGGTCACAGCTATTGAGCCTTGGAGCGATTCGGTCGGCGTGACGACCGAGAATGGGGCGTTCAGCGCCGACCACGTCGTGCTCGCGACGGGCCCATGGTTCTCCGAGCTGGCAGCTCCAGCACAAGGCGAGCAGGTAACGGTTACCCGCCAAGTTGTCTACTGGTTCGAGGTCGACGACCTCGACGCATTCAGCACCACGTCAATCCCGTTCGTCATGTGGATTGCACAACGAGATGAGGACTACATCGGCCTGTTCCCAGCGCCTCCTGGTGGCACACCTGGGGTCAAGATCCTCGGCGAGCAGTTCCTCGAAACGACCAACGCCCGTGCTGTCGACCGGTCGGTGTCACAGGCTGAGATCGACCACTTCTACGACACCCACGTCGTACCGAAGTTCACCGGAATCTCACGCAACTGCATCCGCACCGAGGTGTGCCTGTACACGAACACCGAGGACGACCACTTTCTCATCGACACCGACCCACGGTCGGCTCGGATCACGGTCATGTCGCCGTGCAGTGGCCACGGGTTCAAGCATTCGACTGGCCTCGGTGAGGCGGTGGCCCAACGGATCGCAACGGGCACGAGCACCTTCGACCTCTCACCATTCCGATCCCGGAAGTAGAACGTAGCGGTGTCGATGGAGCCAAAAGAGAAAGCCAAGATCACCTTCGCCGACCTGCTCAAAGCCGACGGTGTCGAAGAGACGAGCGTCTTGCGATCACCTCGTCTCGGGTTCATGGGTTACCACGGCGGCGAGTTGGAAAAGGTAACCGACATCGTCGCAGCTGAAGCCGCGGAACGGTCGGGTGCCTCGTACTACGGCGTCACCCAAGCGTTCGATCCGGTCCACCACATCTCTTCGACTCAGATCGATCCAGCGGCGTCCGAGCAGCTGACCGCATTCATTGAACACGTCGATGCGGTAATCACCATCCATGGTTACGGCCTGAAGACGCAGTGGAAGACCCTGCTACTGGGCGGACGAAACCGAGAGCTTGCCGCCCACGTGGCGAGCCGGCTTCGCCCGGCGCTACCCGGCTACGAAATGGTCGACGACCTCGACGAGATCCCGAAGCGCTTACGCGGCCAGCACGAAAAGAACCCGGTGAACTTGCCGCCCCAACATGGCCTGCAGATAGAGCTCCCGCCAACGATCCGCTGGAACGTTGACGGCCACCACTGGTCTGACTACGGCGAAGGTGGGCGTGCACCCCATACCGAAGACCTGATCAGCGCCCTCGCCGCGGCCGCAACCGAATGGATTGGCTAAACGGCGTCTGGGCTAGCGATTCCATGTATAGGCGCCGTCCGCACCGATTCGACCACCACTTGTCAGCGCGTGCAGGTAGCGTCTTGGCTTGTGGACAGTCCGTTGTTTGAAGAGGAGCCGCCGCCAGCACCGCGCGATGCGACTAGCTTCACGGTCGCGCAGCTCAACGAACTCATCAATCGGGCGCTCACGCAAGTCTTTCCCGACGACCTTTGGGTCGAGGGCGAGATCAGCAACCTCAAGAAGTCGGCGTCGGGCCACGTCTACTTCGACCTGATCGAACCTTCCCAACCGGGGGTTCCTTCGACCGCCCGCATCTCGGTGGTGATGTTCAACCAGACCAAACAGATCGTCAACAAGCAGTTGAAGCGCCAGAACGTCGGAGCGATCAAGGACGGCATGGCCGTTCGCATTCGCTCGGTCGTCGACTTCTACGAAACCCAAGGCCGGCTGCAACTGCGAATGACCGGCATCGACCCGCGCTACATCCTCGCTGCGATGGCCGCCGAGCGCGACGAACTCATTCGGCGCCTCAAGTTCGAAGGTGTGACCGAGCAAAACAAGTCCCTCCCGATGCCGTCGGTGCCACTTCGCATCGGTTTGGTAACGAGCACGGGCAGTGCCGCCGAAGCGGATTTCATGGGCGAACTCGCAAATTGCAGCTTCGGCTTTCGTGTGGTGCTCTGCGACTCGAGAGTCCAGGGTGAACTTGCGGCCCGCGGGCTCATAGCCGGACTGCGCACGCTGTATGAACGCAACGACCTCGACGTGATCGCGGTCATTCGTGGCGGTGGCGCGCGCGGAGATCTGGCGGTCTTCGACAACGAAACACTCGCTCGAACAATCGCCGACGCGCCCGTGCCGGTGCTGACCGGTGTGGGACACGAAATCGACACCTCGGTCGCGGACGAGGTTGCCCACAGCGCGCTCAAAACACCAACGGCGGTCGCAGCGGCTCTGGTCGGCCACATCGCTCGCTATGTCGAGCACGTCGAAGCTCAATGGCACAACATCATCGTGGTTGCGACCGAACAGGGCCAACGGTGCGAGGAACGCGTGTCCGATCTAGCAACGCGCAGCGCAAGAGCTGGCAGGGACGGCCTCGCCCTTGCCCAACAGCGCCTCGACTCACGCAGCGCACGGGCAGGCCAAGCTGGGCGTCGTTCGATCGAGCGTGCCGAACAACAGCTCGAAGCTCGCATTACAGAACTCCCCAAGCTCGCCGACCGGATCCTGCGCACCGCAGCGACCGACCTCGGCCATATCGAAGCCCGACTTCGAGCATCTGACCCTGCGGTTCTACTCGCTCGGGGTTGGTCGATCACCCGCACCACGAAGGGTAATGTCGTCCGGACCGTGACCGATGTCGTTTCCGGCGACACACTGGTGACCGAGGTTGCTGACGGTAGCGTCATCAGCACTGCATCGTTTGTTGATCCTTCCTCGAGTGCAGACTCTGCAAAGGAACCCCAGTAGTGACCACCACCGAAGAACAAGAGCTCAGCTACCAAACAGCTGTCACCGAGCTCGATGAGATTCTTGCCGAGCTGGAAGACGAGGCGCTCGACGTCGACATCCTCGGCGATCGAGTAGCGCGAGCGTCCGAGCTCATCAGCTTCTGTCGCGAGCGGATTACTTCTGCTCAAACCCAAGTCGAACAGATCGTCGCCGACCTCGAACAGGTCGGCGAAGCCGAGTGACCGTTCCCGAAGCGCTAACCATTCCGGCGGGGCGAGTCGACGAACGGCTCCAAGAAGTCCTCGATCACTACAGAGATGAGTGGGCTGAGGTGGACCCGCTACTCGTCGAGACGATCGAGGTGTTAGGCACCCTGTTGCTCGCTGGCGGCAAGCGGGTTCGCCCGGCCATGGCCTATTGGGGTTTCGTCGCCGCTGGCGGTGACACCTCTGGTCCGGAGATCTCGAACCTCGGCGCCGGTCTCGAACTGCTTCAAGCCTTCGCACTCTTTCACGATGACGTCATGGACGGCTCTTTGACGCGGCGCGGCGCACCAACTGCTCACATCGAGGCGATCACACAACATGACGAACATGGCTGGTCCGGTGAAGGACGTCGCTATGGCGAGTCGATCGCGATTCTGGCGGGCGATGTGTCGCTCGTTCTGTCCGATGTGTTGCTCGCCGACGTAAACGCCGATGTTCGTCGGTTGTGGAATGAGCTCCGCGTCGAGGTGAACCTCGGCCAGTTCCTAGATGTGGTTGGCACTGCTCGGGGCGAGGTCACACTGAGCACCGCGGAGCGGATCGTCGAATACAAGACCGCTCGATACACGATCGTGCGACCTCTCCAGATGGGAGCGGCGCTCGCAGGTCGCAACGACCTCGAAGAGTCGCTCGAACGCATCGGAACTCCTATGGGCATCGCGTTCCAGCTTCGAGACGACCTGCTCGGAGCATTTGGCACTCCAGAGGTAACCGGCAAGCCGGTGGGGGACGATCTTCGAGAGGGCAAGCCCACTCCTCTGCTCGCACACGCACGCGAAAGCGCATCGAAGACCCAAGCCAAGATCCTCGACCTGGTGGGGCAAAACATGTCGGCCGATCAGGTGAAGGCGATCCAAACAATATTTGTCGAGACCGGCGCCAAGGAAGCCATCGAAACCCAGATCGACGCTCTCACCGACGAGTCTCTAGACGCGATCGCCAGAACCCCCCTGTCTGGCGACGCGAGCCATCATCTCACTGAGCTAGCGACATTCCTCGCCTCTCGCGACAACTAGAGCAACCCAACCTAAGCTTTATTGGTGGCATCTTGTGAGAAAATTCTGTCTGAAGCGAAGCGACGTCGTACGTTTGCGATCATTTCGCATCCCGATGCTGGCAAGACCACGCTGACCGAGAAGTTCCTTCTCTACGGCGGCGCACTGGGCACTGAGGCAGGCTCGGTCAAGGGAAAGAAGGGCGGCCGTTCAGCAACATCGGATTGGATGGAGCTCGAACAGCAGCGTGGCATCTCGATTACCTCGACCGTCCTGCAGTTTCCGTACCGGGACCACATCATCAACCTGCTCGACACCCCAGGTCACCGCGACTTCTCCGAGGACACCTATCGCGTATTGGCTGCCGCCGACGCGGCGGTGATGGTGCTCGACGCTGCCAAGGGCATCGAGCCGCAGACGCTCAAGTTGTTCGAAGTTTGTCGAGATCGGGAGATCCCGATCCTCACGTTCGTAAACAAATGGGACCGACCATCGCTGTCACCCCTTGAGATTCTCGATGACATCGAAAAGCAGCTCTCGCTGACTCCAACTCCCCTGTCGTGGCCTGTTGGATCATCGGAGGGTTTCCGTGGAGTGCTCGATCAGCGGACGGGCGAGTTTGTTCGCTTCACCCGAACCGCTCGCGGTGCAACGATCGCACCAGAAGAAATAGTCGAGCCAGAACGAGCGATCCAAGAAGAGGGCGACCTCTACCAGGACGCGGTTGACGAGCTGGGCCTGCTCGAAGCGGTCGGTGCCGAATACGACGAAGACACGTTCCTCGCTGGCATCACCACACCGGTCTTCTTCGGCTCGGCGCTAACCAACTTCGGTGTGCGTCTCCTGCTCGACGCTGTGGTCGACCTCACCCCTTCACCTACTCCGAAGACCTTCGGTGAAGACGATGAGACCGAACGCGATCTCGACGCTCCGTTCAGCGGCTTTGTGTTCAAGGTGCAAGCAAACATGGACAAGGCCCACCGCGACCGCACTGCATTCTTTCGAGTGTGCAGCGGCAAATTCGAACGAGGCATGGTCGTTACGCACGAGACGACGGGAAAGCCGTTGGCGACCAAGTACGCCCACACCGCCTTCGGTACCGATCGAGAGACGCTCGACGAGGCATGGCCTGGCGACATTGTTGGCCTTGTGAACGCAAACGAAGTTCGCATTGGCGACACGCTCTGGTTGGACGAAGAAGTCGAGTACCCACGCATCCCATCTTTTGCGCCGGTTCACTTTGCAATCGCCCGCACCAAGGACTCGAGCCGCTTCAAGCAATTCCGCAACGGTGTTGCCCAACTCGACCAAGAAGGCGTCGTACAGGTGCTGCGCGACCGCGACATCGGCGACCAAGCACCGGTCTTTGGCGCCGTGGGCCCCATGCAGTTTGAAGTGGCGACACATCGCCTCGAGAACGAGTTCGGCGCCCCGGTCGAGCTCTCGATGACCAACTACTCGACCGCCCGAGAAACAAACGAAGAGTCGATGCCCGAGTTGCGAGCAATGCAAGGCGTCGATGTCTTGGAACGCTCCGACGGAACTCTGCTTGCGCTGTTCGAAAGCCCGTACTGGCTCGACCGCCTGATTGGCGAGCGACCAGAGTTGATGCTCGAGAAGTTGGTGGCAGGAGCGTCATAGCTCTTGTCTCGCCCCTCTATATGGAAGCCGAATCGGCAACCACGGGTGACGACTTTCGTTGGGCGATCCGTCTCCTTGTTGTTGATCTTCAAGATCTCCTAGAGGAGATAGAGCCAGCGACCGTGCCCACTCGCAAAGGCATCGACGTACTGTTCGAGAGTCAACTCGCCATTCTCCAACACGTCGATCAGGCACTTGAAAAGGGACCCTCTAACCAGCGTCTGCGGGCCACAGCCCAGTCGGTTGTTGGCGTGTTGCCGTCTCTGCTCAACAGCGTTGCGAAATCGACGAAAGAGTCCCCGCTCGCGTCGGTCTCCAAGTGTCGTGACTCGGTTCGTGGCGTTTCAAGCCACCTGTACTAGCAGTTCCCCTACTTTGCCTACCGGCAGGTAACATTGTGTCGTCTATTCCAGTCTTGGAGCTGAGGAGCATTCCTGCCATGAGCAAACTCGTTGAAGGCCGCGTAGCCGTAATCACCGGAGCCGGAAGGGGAATCGGGCGCGAGCATGCCCTTTCGCTTGCAAGCCACGGAGCGAAGATCGTTGTGAACGACCTCGGCGGCGATGTGAACGGCGAGGGCGGCGAGCTTTCTCCAGCGCAATCGGTGGTCGACGAGATCACAGCTCTCGGTGGCGAAGCCGTCGTGAACGGCGCGAACGTGGCCGACTACAACGAAGCGAAGGCCATGATCGACCAGGCCATCGAGGCCTTCGGCGGCCTCGACATCTTGATCAACAACGCTGGCATCCTCCGCGATCGAATGATCTTCAAAATGGACGAGTCCGATTGGGACGCGGTTATCGCTGTTCACCTTAAGGGTACGTTCAACCCAATCTCACACGCATCGCAGTACTGGCGTGAGCAGAGCAAGGCTGGCAACCAGCCCGACGCTCGCATCATCAACACCTCTTCGCCATCGGGCATCTACGGCAACGTCGGACAAAGCAACTACGGCGCAGCCAAGGCCGGCATTGCAGCAATGACCACCATCGTTGCAATGGAACTTGCCAACTACGGAGTGACCGTGAACGCGATCGCCCCGGCCGCGTTCACGCGCATGACCGAGAACCTGCCCGGCTTCTCCGACCTCAGCGACGAGCAGAAAGGCGCAATGGATCCTCGCTGGATCGCCAACGTCGCAACGTGGCTCGCCTCACCTGAAGCAGCCCACGTTACGGGTCGCGTCTTTGATGTTGTTGGAGATCGGGTCGGCGTGGCTGAAGGCTGGGTCCTTGGCCCGCACGCGTCGCAGACGGACGATCCTTCCGAACTTGGTGACGTGATGAACCAAATCTGCAAGGATGCCCGTCTGAACTCGAACATGTTCGGTCAGCCAGAAGGCGGCAACGGCCGCCCGAGCTAACTCGGTTAGCCGACTGAAGCTGTTCCGGCTGGTGCGAGCACCGCCCAGGTTTGACCTGGAGCGAGGTTGATTACCGTTCCGTTGCCATCACGCAGGGTGTATGGGTCGAGTGGACGCTCTCGTTCGTATGTGCCAACGGTGACCGTCCCGTCTCGCAAGACCCACGCTTCGCCAGAAGAGATCGACTGCTGGATCACGAACTCGCCCTGCTGAACGAGCGGCGTGAAGAGGACAACGACGTTTTCGGGATCGAGTGCTGCACCTTCGCGCGTCACGTGGGCGCTGCCGCTCTGCGAGCGAACCCATGCGCTTCCGTTCCAGTCAAAGCGGAATGAATCGCGTGCGCTGAACGAAACCGAGCTCGCTGCCGACGCCGTCCCTGAGTTGTTTGATCCGTAGTTGAAGATTGGTGCCGGGTTCGCAGAACTGCACGAGCCCAAACCTGCCGGGCTCACGAACAAGTCGTCGGGCGCTGAGTACCGAGAGTCACGGACGAACGGAGATGAATCGGTGTTGCGGAACAGTACGAGGTTGCCGACCGATTCCGCATTCTGGAGCTGTGCTGCGATTCCGTTGTTACTACCCGAGTAGCCAAATACTGGCTTGCTCAGATTGATCGCGAGATCGACGTCGGTGGTTCGACCCGAACGAACGGGTCCCACGTTGGCGGGCAGTGACG
>CAZHUR010000042.1:3765-11153 GCA_964535395.1 uncultured Acidimicrobiales bacterium | reverse complement strand
GCCCAGAGGCAGGCGGCGAAATTGCGCTCTTTGATGTCGAGACCGGTGAGATCATTCACCAGCCCGCCCTTTTTGATGGGTGGTCGATTTCGGCGGTGGAATGGACTCCCGATGGCGAGACGCTCCTCGCCGGTGGGCAAGACGCAGATGTGTTGTTCATCAATCCTGAGACGTGGGAGGTAGAGGCCAGGGTCGAAACCGATCGAGGACGGGCCATTAGCGACATTGATATCTCGAGAGATCTCACCGGGGCGCTTGCCTCGACCGAGTCAGGACTGATCTACCGAGTGGACCTTGAGTCCTTAGAGGTAGTCGGTGAACCCTTGGCGGGAGCGGTAAGTCAGTTCCAAAACTTGGCGGAGTCACCCGATGGGACCCTCATAGCGGCGTCCGGACGAGATGGGGCTCTGCGAATCTGGGATGTCGCGACCGGACGCCTCATCGCAGAGAAACTCGAAGGAGCACAGGTCTTCGATCTGACGTTCATCGACAACGACACGCTCCTCACATACGGCGGGCCGGCTCCCCTCGTGTGGGATCTCTCTACCGACCGACTCATCTCGACCGCATGTGACCTCGCTGGCCGGACGTTCACCGATGCAGAACGCGAGTCTTTCTCCGACGACCTGGGCGGAGCTGATGTTTGTCAGTAATAAGCCATGGTCGGTGAGACCCACTACTTCACGAACATTCCTGACCGAGCTAGGCACGTCCTAGAGCAGACAAGTGAGCTGCAGCTAGCTCCCTGAGGTTAAGGCAATACACTGGGCCTCGATGGCGGAAGTCCTATGAGCTCGAAAATTAGCGGTCCAGCACTCCGGGTAGCGAAGCTGCTCGGCTTTGCGCTGGTCTTACACTTCTTCGTTCTGCCCCAAATTGGTGGGGCACGCGATGCGCTGTCCACCATTGGTTCGGTAAGCCCGTTCAAGCTGAGCTTGGTCGTGCTGCTCGAGGGCATCGCGTTCTTGGTGTACGCCCGCTTGACCCAGATGCTGCTTCCACAAGAGTATCGACCAGGAATCTGGACGGCGTTCGGCTCGGTCTTGGCCTCAACAGGGGTGAACCACGTCGTCCCCGGGGGTGCTGCAACTACCGCTGCGGTCAACTATCGGCTTTTGGGCCACGCGGGAGTTCCTCGTTCCGAGCTTCGCTTCGCGCTGGGGACACAGGCTATTGGCTCGGCAGTCGTGCTCAACGGCCTTCTTTGGTTGGCGCTGCTGGTAGCCATTCCCGCACGCGGATTCGACCCACTCTTCGGCACGGCCGCGGTCATAGGTGTGGTGTTAATAGGTGGCTTTTCGTTAGTGATCGCAGCGATGCTGCGAGGACGCGACACCTTCGCCTACCGCGTGGCCCACTTGTTGGGCCGGATCCCGAAGGTGGACGAAGATCGAGTTCGTGCGTCGTTGCTCAACGTTGCAAACCAAATCAAGACGTTGGCCGAAGACCCGAAACGTCTGCGTATGGTGATCGTGTTGGCCGCTGCAAATTGGCTGTTCGATGCCGCGGCGCTGTGGGTCACGCTTTGGGCATTTGGGACACGCCCAAGCGTTGTGGGAGTGCTCGTGGCCCATGGTCTGGCCAACCTGTTGGCGGCCGTGCCTATCAGCCCGGGCGGTTTGGGAGTTATCGAAGCCGTTTTGATTCCCACGTTGGTCGGGTTTGGCACACCAGCATCGGTCGCTTCGGTGGGAGTAGTCGTCTATCGGCTGGCCCAGTTCTGGCTACCGATACCGGTCGGAGCACTTGCGTACGCAATCCTCGAGCGACCAGCGCTCGGCAGTGCGCGAAGCTTCTTTTCCGAACTCAAGAAGCACATGCCAGAGCATCATTCTGTGCAGCCAGCAACGATTGCTAACCCCGACGAGTGAAGTCGGTCAGCTCGTACTAAACCATTACTCCTAGTGATATAGGGATTTAGTACTACCACGCTCCGTGGTCTACGGTTTAGGGATTGGCGGCCATTCCCGTATGGGACCTACTTGTCTGAGTTCATCATGTCCATAGTTAAACGTTCGCTTCTTCCAGCGACGGTGCTGGCCGCAGCGATAGCGGTCTTCGTAGGTTTCTTTGCGGTCACAGCGAACGCGAACACTGGGGTTTCAGCCATCCCGCGCACCGACACACTGCAGGTCACAGACGGTGAGGTGCTCGACTCGGTAGTGATCGGTGACCGCATCGTCGTGGTGGGCACGTTCACTCAGGTCCAAAACGCTGGCGGCACCTCGATCGACCAGCCCTACATTGCTGCCTACAACGCCGACACAGGCCAGTTCGACGACACGTTCCGTCCTGCGTTCGACAATTTCATCAACTCGATCGCTGCGGGACCAGACGGAGCGCTCTTTGTTGGTGGCCAATTCGACGGCGTTGACGGCGAGTCGCATCGTCGCCTCGCCAAGCTGAACGCTGACGGCACAGTGTCATCGGCGTTTCAAACGACGGTCGATTCCACGGTCAACGTGGTGGACGTGGCTAACGGCAAGGTCTACTTCGGCGGTCGCTTCAACTTCGTCAACGGACAGGTTCGGACCTCGCTCGCCGCTGTAGACATCGACACCGGAGCGGTCGACACCGAAACCGACTTCGACTTCACCTTCTCTAACCAGGCCGGCGGCGGCGTTGCAGTTCGTTGGCTCGATGTCAGCCCCGACGGCTCGTTCATGTTCGTGTCCCACGGAGCGCGCTTCATCGACGACGAAGTTCGCAGCGGCCTTGCACGTTTCGACATCTCCGAAGACTCGACCACGCTCAGCGAGTGGCAAACGCTTCTGTACGACAACGAACTCGACCGACTCGGCGGCGTGGTACGAGTTCGCCGGGTAGCGATTGCACCAAGCAGCGACTACGTGGTGATGGTGACCAGCGGCGGAGACCGCCCACCAGCAGCCGACACAGCAGTTCGCTTCCCCACCACCGGCGGAGCCGACGTACAGCCCGACTGGGTGTCGCGCCACTTCGACACCATCCTCGGCGTAGCGATCAGTAACGACGCCGTCTTCGTTGGCGGCCACTTCCAATTCCAAGAAGCACCAGGATCTGACGACCCGTTCCCGGGCGACCCGCTCACCAACCTCGGCTTCGGCCAGAACCAGGGCCCACTTAGCTTGGGTAGCCAGGTCGTCCAGCGCGAACAGCTCGGCGCACTCGACCCAGCAACGGGCAAGTCGCTTGCATGGAACCCAGGTTCGGATTCGTTCCTTGGAGTGCAGAGCCTCACTTGGGACGATCGTTACGGCCTTCTCGTTGGCCACGACGGCAACCGCCTCGGCGGCATCCACGACATTGGCCGCCACGCCATCTTCCCGATCGGTTCCAACTCAGCACCAGCCCCTGAAGCGCCGCGCCCTCAGACCGGCGACGAGCGGTTTCAGTGCCACGCTGTTCTCGACGGCAACACCGCTGTCGTGAGCTTCGCGGGCGATCTTGGCAGCAGCATCCAGGTCGTGCGCAACGACGTGTGGGCTGGTGAGTTCATCGGTGTGAGCAGCGGCACGGTCAACGCGTACACAAGCGACCGGATCGACGCTCGACTGCGCGGACCGAACTTCGAATCCCCATTCGAGGACTTTGCCTGCACCACCAGTGAGGGTGCGAGCGATGTTTCTCGAAGCACGACCGTGATCGCGCCCAACGTTGGCTCGGTGGTCGACGGCGGTGCGGTAACGATCTCCGGCGAATCGACAGCACCCGACGGCATCGCGTTTGTTCGCTTGATCATCCGTCGCCAAGAAACCGGCCTGTTCCTCACCCCCGACGGCAGCTACTCGCCCGCGTGGACGCCGATCGATATTCCGCTCAACACCGACGCCACAACAGCGAACTGGTCGGCCGAGGTGAACCTCGAGTCGGTCGGCGAATACGACCTCGTGGCCCGCACCTTCGATGCGAACGGCCTGCGTGACGATGTGATCCGTCGCAACTTCACCGTCGGCGGAGCTGCCAGTGAACCGCCGGAGATCACGATCAACCGAACGGCCATCCGTGGCAACGAAGTACACATTTCTGGAACCGCAACCGATGACGTTGGCGTAGCGAGCGTCAACTTCTTGTTGCAGAACACCGTAACCCAGCAGTATTTCCGTCTCGACGGCACCGTTGGTGGTGCTCAGTCGTTCTCGACCACGTTGTCGAACCCGGGTGAAACTTCGACCCGGTGGGAGCTGACGCTCTTTGACCTGCCGGTTGGCAACTGGAACATCATCGCCGACGCCTTCGACGGGACGAGCCAGCGAGACCGAGCAAACTCTGAGTTCACCCAGAGCGGACAGACCGTGCCACCCGAGATTTCGATCACGTCGGGAATCGGCCAAGAGCTCCCGGCGAACAGCAGCCTGTCGTTCTCCGGAGAAGCGACCGCCCCTGCGGGTATTCGAAGCGTGCAGGTGCTGGTTCGTGATGTGATCGATCGTTCCGGTGTTGGCGAGAGCGGCCGACTTACTCCCTTGGCCAGCTACTTCATCGTTCCAGGAACCGCTGGCGGAACCTCGCAAAGCTGGACCTACAACACGCCCAACCTCGAAGCGGGAACCTACGACGTTGCCTTCCGCGTCATCGACGACATCGGGGCGATCGATGTAGTGAGCACTCAGATCGTTGTTGGCCCAGTTGGCGATGCCGCGCCGGCAACGACGATCGACGGCGCAACCCGTTTCGTCCAGGGCATCGACTCGCTCAAGAGCGTCATCTCTGGCACCGCAACCGATGACATTGGTGTGAGCCAGGTTGCGGTCACTATCTTCGACCACGACCGTGGCCGGTGGCTCCAGCCCGACGGTTCATATGATCGCATCCCCGCACCGTTCTATGCAGAGCTGGCAACGCCGGGCGGAACCAAGACCACCTGGTCTCTCGATTTCAACGCTCCCGGCGCTGGTTTCTATCAGTTCACGATTCGAGCGATTGATTCGGCCGATCAGGCAGCGAGCAGAAGTGTGTTCGGGACGCTGCGAGCCTACCCGGGCGATGCTCAGCCAACAGTGGACGTGATCTCGCCGCTCGATGGCGTGACGATCGAGGACAACCGCATCCTGATCAACGGAAACGCCGAGGACGATGTTGCACTGAGCAACGTCGAGGTTCGCATCCGCAACGAGGCAACCGGTCAGTTCTTGGCTTGGGATGGCAGCTTTGGTGCCAACCACTGGCTGTCGGCATCGGTGACCAACGTGGGTGGTACTCGCACGACCTGGGATTACTCATCGCCCGAACTTCCCGACGGAACGTGGCGCATCTGGGTGCGGGCGGTCGACAGCAACGCCCAAGACACCACCCCTGTCCTTGTGAGGACGATCACGCTGAACTAGCACGCTCAACTAGGTCAGGAGGTTACGTGTAGGCCATTTGTCCGATACCGCGCGTCACTTTATGTGACCTATTTTGATATAAACACGACTAGTGGCGGTCCTATCTTGAGGAAATCATGACACTCCTTCGGCGTTCTCTGATGCCTGCAGCCTTTGTATTCGCCGTAGTTCTGACGTTCTTGGGCTACTTCGCTTTCGTAGCGAATGCGCAGGTGGGCGTGACCGAAACACCGCGCACCGACACCTTGCAGGTAACCGACGGTGAGGTGCTCGACAGCCTGGTCGTCGGCAACCGCATCATTGTGGTTGGCACGTTCACCGAGGTTCAAAACGCCGGCGGCGCCACGATCGACCAGCCCTACATCGCTGCCTACAACGCCGACACTGGCCAGTTCGACAACAGCTTCCGCCCTGACGTAGACAACTTCGTCAACGCCATCGACACCGACGGCACAAACCTTTTCATCGTTGGCCAGTTCTCCAACGCAGGCGGCGAAGCTCATCGTCGCATCGCCAAGCTCAACCCCGACGGCAGCGTCGATAGCAACTTCAACGCATCGTTTGGCTCCACACCAAACACGGTCGCCGTCGCCCACAGCAAGGTCTATGTCGGCGGGCCGTTCAGCGTGGTCAACGGCCAAAGCCGCACCTCTCTCGCAGCTGTCGACACCAACACCGGCGCTCTCGACACAGCAACCAACTTCGAGTTCTCGTTCAGCAACCGAGCGGGCGGCGGCTTGGGCGTCGATTGGATCGACATTAGTGACGACGGCTCGTTCATGTTCGTGTCTCACGGCGCTCGCTTTATCGACGGCGAAATTCGCAGCGGCATTGCACGCTTCGACATCTCCCCTAACTCGACCTCGCTCAACAGCTGGCAGACCCTGTTGTATGACAACGAACTCGAACGACTCGGCGGCGTCATTCGTTCGCGTCGCCTGGCGATCGCGCCGAGCGGCGATTACGTCGTGATGGTAACCAGCGGCGGAGACCGCCCTCCAGCAGCGGACACGGCAGTTCGCTTCCCAGCAAGCGGTGGCGCAAACGTGCAGGCCGACTGGGTGTCGCGCCACTTCGACACCGTCCTCGGAGTAGCGATCAATGACGACGCCGTCTTCGTTGGCGGCCACTTCCAGTTCCAAGAAGCACCAGGATCCGACGACCCGTTCCCGGGCGACCCGCTCACCAACTTTGGCTTCGGTCAGAACCAGGGCCCGCTCAGCTTGGGTAGCCAGGTCGTTCAGCGTGAACAGCTCGGCGCACTCGACCCAGCAACCGGCAAGTCGCTTGCTTGGAACCCAGGTTCGGATTCGTTCATTGGTGTGCAGAGCCTCACTTGGGACGATCGTTACGGCCTTCTTGTTGGCCACGACGGCAACCGTCTGGGCGGTATTAGCGACATTGGCCGTCACGCCATCTTCCCTCGCGGCAACACCCCAACCCCTCCCCCTGAACCAGACCCAACAGACGAGTTCTCGTGCAACGCGGTGTTGAGCGGCGGACAAGCAGACATCACCTTCGAAGGCGACCTCGGCTCGAGCCTGCAAGCCCGCCGCAACGACGCCTGGGCAGCGACCGTCACCGGTGACACCGTGACCATCGCCGCAGAAGAAGGCGACCTCATCGAAGCTCGCCTTCGGGGCCCCAACTACGCAAACCCATTCGAGGACATCACCTGCACCACCGAAGCGGGAGACCCTCCATCACCGAACGGCAACTTCTCGTGTAACGCCGTATTCAGCAATGGCCAGGCAACGATCAGCTTCGAAGGCGACCGAGGCTTCAGCCTTCAGGTGCGTCGCAACGACGCCTGGGCCGGAACGGTTACCGACGCAACGATCACCATCAACGCAAACGATGGCGACATCATCGAGGCACGCCTGCGTGGAGCCGCTTTCGAAGCCCCATTCGAAGACTTCGAGTGCAGCACCGATGCTGCGACGCCACCTCCTGGTGGAGTAGCCGAGATCAGCACGACGATCACCGCTCCAGGTGTTGGCGCTGTTGTGGATGGCGGCACGGTCACCCTCGCTGGCGAATCCGAAGCACCTGGCGGCATCAGCACCGTTCGCCTTTCACTGG
>CAZHUR010000042.1:1933-3665 GCA_964535395.1 uncultured Acidimicrobiales bacterium | reverse complement strand
CTCGCTGGCGAATCCGAAGCACCTGGCGGCATCAGCACCGTTCGCCTTTCACTGGTTCGCCGATCAACGGGTGAATACCTCAACGCCGACGGTACCTACACCGCGGCCTGGGCACCGCTCGACATCGATCTCGACACCACCGACGAAACCGCGGACTGGTCGATCGACGTGAACCTCGAGTTTGCCGACCAATACGACCTGGTCGCTCGAACCTTCGACAACAACAACGTGCGAGACACCCCAGTTTCACGGAGCTTCATCGTGGTCGCCGCAGCGAGCGAGGCACCTGAACTCCTGGTGGACGCACCCACGTTCCGAGGCAATGAGATCGATATCACCGGCACGGCCACCGATGACGTCGGCGTATCGAGCGTCAATTTCTTGATCCAGAACCGTGACACCCTCGAGTACTTCCGCAACGACGGAACGCTCGGCGCTGCTGAACGATTCACTACAACGCTCTCAAACCCCGGTGGCACCTCGACGACCTGGACCCGCACGATCAGCGGTCTCCCAGTGGGCCAGTGGCAGATCACCGCCGACGCATTCGATACCGCTGGCCAACGCGATCGTCGGAGCCGCATCTTCACCCAGGGCGGCGAGATTGCACCTCCGGAGATCACCCTCACTTCTGGTGATGGCCAGAAGCTGCCAGCGAACAGCAGGTTCACCTTCGAAGGCGTCGCTACCGCAGACGCGGGTGTTGAGGCTGTGCAGATTCTCATTCGAAACGTGGTCGACCAAAACGGTGTTGGAGCCAGCGGCGAGCTGATTCGTCAAGGCGGCTACTTCACCATTCCGGGCACCAACGGCGGCACCACCCAGAACTGGTCCTACACCACACCGAATTTGGCAACTGGCACCTACGACGTGATCATCCGTGTCGTGGACGAGCTCGGTTCCCTCGAACTCGTCAGGACCCAATTCGTGGCCGGGCCAAGTGGTGACGATCTGCCTACAACAACGTTCGACGCGACGAACCGCTTTGCACAGGGTGTCGACTCGCTCACCATCGACATTTCGGGCACGGCGGCCGACGACATCGCCGTGAGCGAGGTAACGATTGGAGTGTTTGATCGCGAGGTCAGCATGTGGCTCCAGCCCGACGGCACCTACCAGCGTTACCCGACGCCGTTCTTGGCCGACCTCTCGGCTCCAGGCACGACCGAAACCGACTGGGATTTCACCTTCACCGCACCGGCCGCTGGCGAATATCAGTTCTTCGTGCGAGCGGTCGATTCGGCTGGCCAAGCAGACACCACCCGAGACTTCGGAAGCTTCCGAGCCTTCCCCGGCGACGAGATCCCAACCCTCGATGTCGAACTACCAACCGATGGCCTCGTAATTGCCAACAACCGCATTTCGGCAAACGGCGTTGCCTTCGACGACAACTCGGTGAACGAAGTAGAGCTTCGCATTCGCAACGAAGAGACCCTCGAGTACCTTCGCGTCGACGGCAGCTTCGGCAACGCCCAATGGCTCGAAGCTTCGGTCACGAACTTTGGTGGCACACGCACCAACTGGAACTACACCTCCCCCGTCCTGCCAGACGGAGAGTGGCGAGTGCAGATTCGGGCAATAGACAACAACAACCAGGACACGGTCCCGTTCATCACACGAACGGTGACGCTTAACTAAGCATCTCTAAGACAACCCAGAGTAATCAGCGCAATGATGGCGCCGATGAATGCTACGCATAGTTCATTTCTTTAGTTTCAAATAACACTCTTTG
>CAZHUR010000042.1:0-1833 GCA_964535395.1 uncultured Acidimicrobiales bacterium | reverse complement strand
GCGCCGATGAATGCTACGCATAGTTCATTTCTTTAGTTTCAAATAACACTCTTTGTGGAGTACTTTTGAGGAATCGGCACTATCGGCGGGCCGAAATGGGAGTCTTCATGTTGGTTCTTCGACGGTCGTTGATGCCCGCAGCACTCGTTGTAGCTGTGGCCATTGCTCTTCTTGGTTTCTTCGCGCTTACAGCAAACGCTCAGACCGGCGCCACCGAAACGCCGCGCACCGACACTTTGCAGGTCACAAATGGTGAGGTCTTCGACAGCGTTGTCCTCGACAACCGCATCATTGTTGTGGGCACCTTCACCGAGGTGCGCAACGCTGGTGGCCCCACCATTAACCAGCCCTACATCGCTGCCTACAACGCAGACACCGGCCTGTTCGATGAGAGCTTCCGCCCAGATGTCGACGCTTTCGTAAACGCCGTCGACACCGACGGCACCAACATCTTCATCGTTGGCCAGTTCTCAAACGTCGACGGTGAGCCACACCGCCGCATCGCAAAGATCAACCCAGACGGCAGCGTCAACTCACAATTCACCGCCTCGTTCGGATCTACACCGAACACGCTCGCCGTTGCTCATAACAAGGTCTATGTGGGTGGCCCATTCACGCTTGTAAACAACCAACAGCGCACCTCGCTTGCAGCAGTGGACGCCAACACCGGCGCTCTCGACACCGAAACCGATTTTGACTTCTCGTTCAGCAACCAGGCCGGCGGCGGCGTGGCGGTGCTGTGGCTCGAGATCAGTAATGACGAGTCGTTCATGTTCGTGTCTCACGGCGCTCGCTTTATCGACGACGAGATTCGCAGCGGCATTGCTCGCTTCGACATCTCACCGAACTCGACGACTCTGAACAACTGGCAGACGCTGCTCTATGACAACGAGCTCGATCGCCTCGGTGGCATTGTGCGAGCCCGCCGAGTGGCGATTGCGCCCGACGACAGCTACGTCGTGATGGTGACCAGCGGCGGAGACCGCCCACCAGCTGGCGACACCGCTGTTCGATTCCCAACCAGTGGCGGCGCTGACGTGCAGGCCGATTGGGTATCGCGTCATTTCGACACCGTCCTCGGCGTAGCGATCAATGACAACGCCGTCTTCATCGGTGGCCACTTCCAGTTCCAAGAAGCGCCGGGTTCTGACGACCCGTTCCCGGGCGATCCCTTCACCAACTTTGGCTTCGGGCAGAACCAGGGCCCATTGGCTTTGGGTGACCAGGTTGTTCAGCGTGAACAACTCGGTGCACTCAACCCAAACACCGGAAAGTCGCTCGCCTGGAACCCAGGTTCTGACTCGTTCATTGGCGTACAAAGCCTCACCTGGGACGATCGGTATGGCCTTCTTGTGGGCCACGACGGAAACCGACTCGGCGGCATCAACAACATTGGCCGCCACGCCATCTTCCCCCGCGGCAACACCCCACAACCACCGCCGCCACCACCACCGCCGCCTGAAGACTTCTCCTGTGTAGCAACGTTCAACAACGGCAGTGCCACAATCACCTTCGAAGGCGATCTGGGCTCGAGCGTCCAAGCCATCCGTAACGGTGCGTGGGCAGCGACCGTGACCGGCACCAGCGTCACCATCAACGCAAACGAGGGCGACCTCATCGAAGCCCGCCTCCGAGGCCCCAACTACGCAAACCCATTCGAAGACATCGAATGCAGCACCGGCAATGCCACCCCAGGTGGTGGCGTCACCCAAATCGAAACCATCATCGACACCCCAGGTGTTGGAGCGGTCGTCAATGCCGGCACCGTGACTATCTCGGGACAGTCCGAGGCCCCCGGCGGCATCAGAAACGTTCGCCTCTCGCTCGTTCGCC
>CAZHUR010000041.1:8726-11233 GCA_964535395.1 uncultured Acidimicrobiales bacterium | reverse complement strand
CGGTTGCTTCGAAGATCCAGGTCTCATCCAGGTCGAGAAGTCCGTCGCCGTTTGTATCACCTGAGATGAGGGTGGCGGTGAGGTCATCGGCCGCTGCTGGAGTGCCGGCATCGTCGGTAACAGCCACGTCGGAGAGCGGAACGTCACCTGTGTTGGTGACGATGTAAGTCCAGGTGACCGGGTCTCCTGGAGCGATGTAGACGCCTGGGGCTGCGGTGTTGTCAACGCCGTTTGTGGTTTTGATGATGTCGATTCCGGGGCTCGCCACGACGTAGCCCGATGGGTCATCGTCTTCGAGCGGCACGCCGGGAACGGGAGTGCCGTCCTCGTCGATCGTGGCGGGTCCGATGCCGGTGGCGACAGCGTTGTTTGTGTAAGCCGACTCGGTTGCCGTTCCCGATGCTTCGAAGATCCACGTCTCTCCAGCGTCGAGAATGCCGTCGTTATCCGAGTCGCCTGACACGAATGCGGCGAAGAAATCATCAATTGGATCGCCAGGAGTGCCGGCGTCGTCTTCAACCCGCGGGTTGCTGATCGGTGCGTTGCCCGTGTTGGTGAGCACGTACTCCCACACGACGGGTCCGTTCGCTGCGACGAGAACCGGGTCCACGTCGGCGTCCACGCCGTTCGTTGACTTCTCCAGCTCGAAGGCGGGCTCGATGCCGAAGTAGTTTGCCGGATCTGAAGTGGTGAGCTCGTTGCCGAGGGGGTCGGCGAGAGTGATCTCGGCCAGGTTCGTGTACTGGTCGGCAATCGCCACCTCGCCAGTGAATTCATAGATCCATGTTTCGTTGACATCGATGAGACCATCGCCGTCGGTGTCGCCTGAGACGAAGACAGGAGTCCAGTCGTCGCCGGGAACACCCGGGGTTCCCGCATCGTCTGTGAATGCAACCACCGACAGTTCGATGTTGCCCGAGTTCTGTACCTCGTAGGTGAAGGTCACTGGATCGCCCGCAGGGATCGAAACGCCCGGAGCAGTGTTTGCGTCTTGGCCGTTGACGAGTTTGGTCAGCTCACTGGCGCCTTCAGCGCCGAAGTAATGCGCTGGGTCGAAGTCGGTCAGTAGAGACGATCCTGCTGTAACGGGGAGTCCTGTCGCGGTTGCCCAGTTGGCGTACTGACCAACTACCGCCGCGAACCCTGTGGCCTCGAAGATCCAGGTTTCTCCGAGGTCGAGGCGGTCGTCGCCGTCGGTATCCCCGCTCACGAAGACGGCGGTGAAGTCATCGGTCGGGTCTAGGGGAGTTCCGTTGTCGTCAGAGACGGTCACGTCGGAGAGAGGAATGGTTCCTGCTGCGGTCGTGACTTCGTAGGTGAATGTGACCGGATCACCGGGATTGATGAAGATGCCAGGGGCAGTTTGTGCATCGTCGCCGTTCACGAACTTCGTGACCTCGATGTCGGGGTCAGCGGCTGGGGTATCGACCGCAGCCGAGTCGTCATCATTAACTGCGACGCCCGAGCCCGCACCTTCAGCGGTGACGCCGGCGGTGTTGAGGATGTCGGCAAGAACGTTGCTTGTTGAGCAGATGTAGGAGAACGACTCTCCAATGCCAAGGTCGGGGATGGACCCAGAAGCTTGATCGCATGCTGGCTCGGCGGGGTCGGCAACAGCGATGTTGGCGAGGACTTCAAAGCCGGTATTGATCACGGTGATTCGCCACTGAGCAGTGTCGGTGAACGGGATGACCGCGGTTTCTACCCATCCATCGTTTGGATCGAGTGCATCGGTGCTGAGATCGCAGCTGCCCACCGCAGCGTCACAGACCTCTTTTACGATCAGAATGTCGGGGTCACCGCGGAATCCGAGGTCGATGGTCAGGTTGGTCAGGTTGTCGAACGTCAGCGGACTTCCGATGTTGTTGACGTTTTCGCCAACAGGCTCCAAGCCGAGCGGAGGGTCGATCACGGTGTTTGCACTCAGCGTCACAGGCCCGGACGTCGTGTAGCCAAGACCCGAGTCGACGGCCTGCTGATCGAGGTCTTCGTTGTCGTCATCATCGGCCGGAAGAGGGTTGATGGTCTGGGTGAACGTATCGAGGGTTCCACCGTTCAGCTCGGCGTCGGGTATGCGAACCTCATAGGTGCCCTGGAGCAACTCTTCGAAGATGTATCGCCCGTCCGCGTCTGTGGTTGTGGTGCGGAAAAAGGTGAAGTTTCCTGTTCCATCATCGATCCATAGTTCGACCACGGTGCCCGCGATGGGTACATCGACACCAGCGGTGAACGCTCCGTCGACGTCCGCATCGAGGAAGACCAGGTCGCCCAAGCTCATCGAGAGTACTTGGACAAGAACTTCGTTAGAACGAATGAGGTCGCTCACGCTGCCCGTGCGTGCAGCGAAGCGGTTGACGTAGCGATCTGCTGGTTGGTTCGGGTCAGCAGACGTTCCGGCCTGGAACGTGTACTCGACGGTCACGTTGCTTCTGGCGATCAGAATCTCATCTTGGACAAAACGCACGCCTGTCGAGTCGGAGAATGTGAAGGCACATGGAGCGGTGCCG
>CAZHUR010000041.1:7065-8626 GCA_964535395.1 uncultured Acidimicrobiales bacterium | reverse complement strand
TGGAAGTCGAAGTCGTCGGACAAGTTGCTCCAACCAATCGTGAATTCCTGGGTGTCGAGCTGCAGTTCGAGAGGGGCGTCCACCTGTTTGGTGAGCTGGAACTCTCCGGACGCGATCACCGAGATGGTGCGGTCGTCGCTTCGAGTACCCACCGGCGAAACGTCGGTATCGGACATGATGACCACGTTGTTGGTGAGATCAGTCCCGGGGTCGAGAAAGTTGTCCACGGTAGTACAGACCGGGATTGGTCCAATTGCCACGTTGGTGGGTCGATCGCCAAGATCAAAAAGTAGGGTGGTGGTGCCGTCGGCGTTTTCCGTCACCGAGGTGAGGGCGACATCGGCATCGGGATAGGCCTGGCTTGCCTGGCAGAAGGGGTCGAAGGTGATCCCGGCTGGGAGAGTGTCGACGATCTGCACGTTCGGCGCAATGGCTGGGGTCACTGCGGTTACGGCAGGCTGAAGCCACCACACCACGGTGTCAGCACCCTCCACGTTGTTGAGATCATCGTCGGTCGGAGAGGTGGGGTCGATCGAAGCGGCCTTGGTGATCCGTACTTGGTGACGGTTTAAGAGCAGGCGTTCGCCCCAGGCAGAATTTTGGTAGGCCTCAGCGTCGAACTCGATGTTCGAATAGCCAACACTGCCAAACGAGCGGTTGCCATTGTTCGCAAGGATCGTGTTGACGGGAATCGCCTCCCCGTCGTTTGGCCCACCGTTGAAGGTATCTCGAATTTCTACCGGCATCGAAACCTGAACAAACTCGGCAGAACCGACCTCGGAGACGACCGCAGGGTCGAGGCGTACTCGGACCATACCGATGCTCTCGAAAGAAGTCGTCGGGTCGGGGTTGAAACTCAGAGGGTCGGTCGACCAGTCGTTGTTTGGTGCCGTGCAGTCGTTGATTGCCGCCAACTGGTTCGTCCAGTCATTACCGACGACGTTGTCTGCAAACGAGGCGGTTGCGTATTCGATGATGTATGCGTTGGCGGGGTAGGAGCCACGAATCGCGACCGGTTGACCGCCGGTCCAGGTCGTAAGCGTCATGGTCGAGTTGTCCCACGCATCGCAGAGCGCAAAGCTCTCGACTGGCCACGGAACGCTGCCGTTGTTGCGACTCCAGAACCAGAAGTGCGCCCTCTCGCCTGGTTGAACGGGTGCGTCACCCTGTGAACAGGCCTGGGTTTGGCCGGTCATGAGCGATCCGTTCGGGATCGCAGCAGGCGCGCACGGCCATGTGCTTCCTGTGGTTATCGATCCGTCGGGGATGATGGCATCGGCATACTCATATGAACCGAGGTGCTTTGAGAAGCCGCCTGTTTCAGAGATCCGCACGTTGACCGATCGATCGTTGTTGTCGGTCGGTTCTTCCTCGTCGTTGAAGTTGCTCTGGCCGGTTGCGTCGACAGGGTCGAAGTTGGTGATGACGTTGTCGAGGTTGTAGTCACCAGTGATTGGGTCGTCGCCCTGTTCCCAATCTGGATCGACGCTGCGGTAAAAGTCGCTCAGTGGATACCAAATGCGCACAGAGCCAGCGAATGCAACGAATGGTCCCGCGGCCA
>CAZHUR010000041.1:0-6965 GCA_964535395.1 uncultured Acidimicrobiales bacterium | reverse complement strand
GCCTGGCCCTTCGCACCGCCGTCATACAGAACAGAAATGTCCCAGCTGTAGTTCGCTCCCAGCTCGGTAATGCCGGTGTCGGGGTTGACTCGCTCGGTGAACTGCAGAAACACCACGCGGTTGTGCGGGTTCGATGCGTCGTTGCCCTTGGTGATGTCGAATCGTGGTGCTGCGGAGATAAAGACTTCCTCTGTCTCGAGCACACTGTCGTTTGTGAGCTGGGCACGATCGTCACCTGAGTAGACGCGGGCGTCGACCTCGAAGGAAGCGCCGTTCTCAGATTGACCATCGGTGCGGATGAACATGGGCAAGATCGAGGTGCCGTTGCCCTTGGGTCCGATGTTGCAGGTAACGGTGATCACACCGGTGGCTGGATCGGTGCTGATGCCCGAGACCGGCGAGACGCCGGTGGTAAGGCAGTTGGGGTGAAGACTTGGAACCGTGACGACGGCGCCCGGGTTAGGCGTGATCACCTGCTCGACGACGATGTCGTTGAGAGGATTCGTATTGGGGTCTGGGATGTTGTCTGCGGTGATCGTGTAACCCATCGTGGTGACGTCGTTGGTTCGGACAACGTCGTCGAATTCGCCGCAGTCATCTCCGGGCTCTAGCACGGGGCAGGAACCTGTCGTGTTAAACGCCGCGCTTCCTGTTTCGATCAGTTCGTTACCGGACGGGGTGATGAAGTAGCCGAGCGACAGTTCGGGGCTTCCGCTGACGCCGCCGGTGATGGAAAGGTCATCGCCGTTGTTGTAGGTGAAGTTGTAGCTGGCGGTAAAAGGGTCGCCCGCGGTCGTCGGTGGCGGCCCGGGGGCGAAGTCGGTGTCCCCGCCGTTGGGCGAGGAGAAGTACTCGGGCGGGTACGAGACGTTTAACCGGTAATCGGAGCCGCCGGTGAGGCCGGGGAAGTCGAAACATCCGGTCACGGGGTCGGTGGTTACCGTTACCGGTGCAGCACCCGTCGTAAGGTCAACGAGTTCGACTGTGATCGGCTCGGCGAACGGTCCTTCGCCATTCGCACCCGAATTGGTCTCATCGCCTTGGACGCTCGATCCGTTCAAGTCTCGGAAGAAGCAGCCGTCTATCCCGGTCGGCGATGCAGCCAGAGGGTTTTGCGCTACAAGGATCGTGCTGGCAAGAACTGCCCAGGCAACGAATATCCGCATTCGACTCATTGGGACCTCGGCGCCAAGTTGTTGGAAATCCGGGAGACGCCACGATCCCAGTCGGCGACTCCTAGTTTTTAGTGAATTTATTGACCAAATTTCGTAGCCGTGTGGGAGACCGCGTGAGATCAACACTCTCCCTTTAGGCGACACCCACCCGAACGCGTACTGTTGGTCAAATGCGCTCTTTCGCCAAGCGGTTCGTCCGCGTTCTTGGGCCCGACCCTGCCGCTGTCGCCCAATCCGGCTTTGCGCTACTTATCTCGATCATCGCAACACTCGTTGCCGGCTTGACCTTGGCATCTGCCGAAGCTCGCCTTGAGGCGACCCCTGGCCTCCTGCTGCTCGTTCCGGCAGCGATTGCGCAGCGAGGCAATGTCTTTGGCGCGCTTGGAAGTCGACTAGGAACCGCTATTCACACGGGAGAGTTCAGCATCACACGACGGCCACGCACCGTGTTTGGTCAGAACGTTCTTGCGTCCCTTGCGCTCACTCTCGTCGCCGCTACTTGGTTGGGATTACTCGCATGGGTCCTATCCCGAATTTTCGGCACAGAAGGGTCGATCGGAGTGTTCGACTTTCTGACCATCTCGGTGGTTGGAGGGACGGTGGCTTCACTCGTCGTGCTCGCGATTACCATTACCCTCGCTGCGGGATCGGTGAAGTACCGCTGGGACCTCGACAATGTGATAGCTCCCCTCGTGACCGGCACCGGCGATCTGGTGACTCTGCCATCGCTGTTACTTGCCTCTCAGCTCGTCTCGGCACCGGGGTCGGCTTCGCCGAGTCGAGTCAGCACGGTCGTCGGAGTTGTCGTGCTCGGCGTCGCTGCCCTCACGGTCGTAGCAAGCATGATCTCGAAGCTCCCGCTTCTTCGCCGCATCGTGGTCGAGTCGCTACCCGTGCTGGGCGTTGCATCGCTGGTATCTCTCTGTGCCGGGATTGTCATCGAGAACCGTTTAGGAGCGTTCCTCGATCAACCCGCTCTTTTGGTCCTCGTGCCGACCTACTTCGGGATGGCTGGTGCCCTCGGCGGCATCTTGTCTAGCCGTCTTGGCTCAAAGGTTCATCTCGGGCTCATTACCCCACGGGCACTTCCGCAACGTGAAGCGTTGCTCGATATCCGCTCGGTTGCACTTCTGGCTCTGCCGATCTTTGTCCTTGTGGGCGCCGGTGCCCATCTGGGGGCCCTCGGTATTGGAGCGGAAAGTCCGGGTATTGTCGACATGGTCAGCGTTGCCGTGCTCGCTGGGGCAGGGGCGACCCTCGTGGTGTTGGCCGTTGCCTACTACGGCACGTTGGCGGCAATCCGCTTTGGCCTCGACCCCGATACAGCCGGCATTCCGCTGACCAACTCGATCCTCGACCTCGTTGGTTCGTTCACCTTGGTCGCAGCGATCATTGGACTCGGGGTTGCTGGATGAGCACGTGGGGAATCTCTTTTCTAAATGATCTTCTTTCCCTAGAGTTGCGAGGAGACGCACATGGATGACAAACCCCGAAATCTGAGAACGCTCCTCGCCGGTGCGAAGGACACTTCAGAGCTGATGGTCGACCTTGCCTATGCCGCTGTGTACTTCGGTGACCCGGAGATGGCCGACGAAGTGCGAGATCTTGAGTCTGAGATGACCGACCTCGTGGCCGACATGCGTGCCCTGGCTGTTCTAGGTACGCGGCACCCGCGCGAAGCGCCACTCATGGCGCGAGTGTTGCAGGTGATCTCAGCCATCGAACGGATCGGCAACGACGCGGTCAATATTGCACGAACCGTGACGAACGATCTCGGCATCCCCGCCCATCTCATCGAAGAGCTCAGCGACGCCGAGGAAGTGTCTCACCGAGTGGTTGTGGCCGAGTCATCTCAGATGGCACGACGAAGCCTGCTCGACCTCGAACTTCCGGTTCTCTCGGGAATGAGGATCTTGGCACTCCGAGGTGGGAACGGTTGGACTACCAACGTGACCGGCGAGACGATCCTGGTCCCTGGTGACGTGCTGTTTCTCGAGGGACCACCCGGTGGCATTCCAACGGTTCGAGAACTCGCAGGAGCGCCACCTCGAGAAGCCGTTGCCGACACGGAACCGATCGAAGAACTCGACCGTGCAATCGACATCCTCGTCGAGATGAAAAACCTTTCGGAGGCGGCGGTAGGCCTTGCGTACTCTGCGCTCGTGCTGGGCGACCGCGGCCTAGCGGCTGAGGTTCGTCATCTCGAAGTTCGACTGGACGAGATGCACGATCAACTCGAGATGTGGGTCTTGCGAGCGGCGGCGAACTCCGAACCGTCGGCACTCCGTGGACTCCTTCACCTCGCAGCGGCATCGGAGGACATTGGAGACCAGGCATCGGCGATGGTGATGTTTGTGGAACATGGTGAAGAAGTGCATCCGGTTCTCGGCGTCGCTCTCTTCGATAGCGATGAAGTAGTGCTTCGAGTACCGGTTGCGGAATCCTCGCCAGCTCAAGGAGCATCGCTAGCCGATCTCAAGTTGGACGTCGCTCCCGGTTATACGGTCCTTGCGATCAAGACCGGCTCGACGTATCGGCATCGCCCCACAGGGCGTGACCGTCTACAGGTGGGCGACGAAGTAATCGCGAGCGGACCCGACGAGGGGCGAGAGCAGTTTGCGAGCGTGTTTGGCTGGCAACTTCTTGCAGACGAAGAAAGCGGCGATCACAAACTTGCGCCATTGGGTGTGAGCTAGCGGGCGGCGGTCTTGTTCCTGGCTGCTCGTAGAACCTCTGGGCGTGGGCGCGAAGTTCCTCGTTTGAGCGAGACCTGTTCAAGTTCGATCATCTGCTCAGCGTGGACATAGGCCGCGCCGGGTCGGGTGTTGGACGAATGCCAGTGGCGCACCGCCACAAGCACGGCGTTGAGTACAACGATTATCGGCCCCGAGAGCAGCCCGATGAGCATCAATCTCTCGTCGAACTGTAAGA
Source organism: uncultured Acidimicrobiales bacterium (assembly GCA_964535395.1). GTDB lineage: Bacteria > Actinomycetota > Acidimicrobiia > Acidimicrobiales > SHLQ01 > SHLQ01. The sequence continues at coordinate 2,859 of CAZHUR010000041.1, read as the reverse complement.
GGCCGACAACGGCTACAACCGCCGCAACAACGAGCCCCACCATTGCCCCCGGTCGCAGCGCCGTACCGAAAGCCGAAGCATATGCACCCACCAAAATTCTCCCGATCGCTGTTCGAAACCGGTCACCCAGAAGACCGGCTCGCGGTAGGTTAATCGCGATCGGCTCGCGAAGGTTAATTATCGACGGGTATCGTGCAGCTGATGAACTCGGACCTCCGACTAATGACGATCCATGCCCATCCCGACGACGAGGCATCGAAGGGTGCAGGAACCGTTGCCAAGTACAGCCAAGAGGGCGCACGGTGCGTACTTGTCTGCTGTACAGATGGCGGTGCCGGGGACATCTTGAACCCCGCTGTCGACACACCTGAGAATCGCGACAACCTGGTGCAGGTCCGCCGCAAAGAACTCGATGCATCGGCAGACGTGATTGGCTATCACCGAGTCGTCATGCTTGGCTACCTCGATTCTGGGATGCCCGACATGGACGAGAACGCCCATCCGGATAACTTCGCAAACGCTCCCCTCGATGAAGCGGTTGAGCGATTGGTGAAAATTATCCGAGAAGAACGACCTCATGTCATCGTCACCTACAGCGACCACCAGAGCGGGTATCTGCATCCCGATCACCTTCGCGTCAACGACATCTCGATTCCTGCCTTTACCGCCGCGGGCGATGCCGCACAATTCCCCGACGCGGGAGAACCTTGGCAGCCGTTGAAGATGTACTACACCGCCTGGTCCACGGAGCGAATTCAACTCACCCACGAGAAGTGTTTGGAGGTCAACGGCGAGAGTCCGTACGACGAACGCTTCCTCGACCGAGAGTCCGAAGACCATCTCATCACAACCAAGGTCAATGTTGAAGAATTCTGGGACCAACGTTGCGATGCGCTCCTTGCGCACGCCACGCAGGTCGACCCGAAAGAGGGATTCTGGTTTCCGCTGCCACGCGACGTTGCAGCGGCCGTCTACCCGTTTGACGATTACGAGCTTGCCTATTCCAAGGTTGCTGCATCTGGGGGCACTGAGGACGACCTCTTTGCCGGGATACGACAGGAGTCGTTGTGACGCGGTTTGATCAAGACTGGTGCAATACGCTCGTCGAGGGCGTTTCATCTCTCGGAACGGCCGGCCCCCTCCGCCTTCTTTACGTCATCACCGACACCGAAGAGGGAAAGATGGCGTTTTCGCTCCGTGACGACGGCACCTCGATCACCGCAACCGCCGGCAAATTGCCGCGAGGGGAGAAGGCCGACATCACCGTGACTGCCAAGGAATCGGTGCTCGTCGACATCTGGTCTGGAACCCGTTCGCGAGACGAGGCGTTTATGGCTGGCGACATCAAAATCGAAGGTGCTTACAGCCGTTGGCTCGACGAACTAGTCGCGACGTTCGAGGCTTCGCCATGGGCTTCGGCCTGGGAGCGCACCCTCAGCTGACAATGGTGTCACTGGAGGTAAGAAGCAAACGCTCCTTCGCCCGAAGGCTCTCAGCTTGGATCGAGTGCCACGTCGGCGCCGCCGCAAACATGCCAGAGTCCAGCGTTACCCGTTCTGGCCTCTGTGACGGCATGGTGAAGGAGATCCCGGTAGGCGGTGTTCGGTTCGTAGATTGAGAGGTCGCCGTACCCCTCCCGAACTAAGACCTCGTTCACCATGACACCATCGCTCGAGCGGAACACATAGGCCAAGAGCCGACCGTATTGGTCTCGGGCTTCGACGTCTCGTTCGAGTCGTACGGGTGTGCCCGGTGATAGCAACTCGGTGAGACGTTCGGTCGCCTCAGCACCGAAGCATTGAACCGGTCTCGTGGGATCGCTCGTTTCTGGAGTGTCGATTCCGAGGAGGCGGATCCGTTCGTTGGCACCAGTAGAAAAGCTGACGACGATTGTGTCTCCGTCGACTATCTCATCGACAACAGCTGAATGTGGTGAATCCGTTGGGAGAGGCGATCGCGAGACACTCGCCGGGGAGCATGCAGTGAGTGCGAATAAGAGGGCCACATATCGAAGGGCGACAACTACCCATCGATGAGAGGTGCTCGGTTGAAAAGACATGTCTCGACCGTTCCGTTGACTGGAGGACCGGTGCAAGACCAGGTCGAGACGTTCGTGGTCAGAATAGGTTACGCGGCAGCGTCGAGGTGGGTTGGGCGAGTGGCACGGAGTGCAGCTCGTGCTTTGGCAAGGCCGCGTCGGCCCGTTTCGCGAGTTTTGTCATCGAGAGCCCACGGTTGGGTTGACTTCTGATCTTGACTGATGAGCAAGAGTTGAGGCTGTTCTGGGCGGGGTTGGCGTTTTGAGTTCGTTGTCATAGTTACAAGTATGAACAAGGGGTGTGACAGCGAATTCCCTGGGCACGATGAACAATCGCTGAATCTAGGCCAGACACTCTATTTCGTAGACCGTTCGGACTAGTCCTAAAGAACTGGCGAGTGTTGGCGATAGGAGCCTGTCGCAAGGTCGGAACCCACAAAAGGGCTTGCGAGGCTGACACTCCGAGCTGAAGGAAATACAACAAGAACCAGAATTCAACATACACGTGCGGGAAGGCAGAGAAATGACAATCACAGGTGAGACAAGACCACCGGACCCAATAGATGAGCTAATCGACTGGGTGACGGCAAGCATCACACCCACGACCGAGGAAGTGGCCGATTGGCATTTCACCGATCAGATTCTCCGATACGAGTGGGACCGCCCTCTCTTGAGAGTCCTACGTTTCTTTACCGATCCCCAGCCGCACTCCACAAGAGGTGGAGAGTCAATCGGTGAAGAGGTAGATCTCGTTGAAGTCTTGGATCTGACGGTTCTAAATCATGTAGATGAGGAATTGGCTAGCTAGAGGCCTCACCGGT